>NZ_JACDWU010000201.1:0-4098 GCF_016464045.1 Pseudoalteromonas sp. bablab_jr011
TAGTGGACGTGGAGGCAATCGTAAGACTAGCCGAGTCAAAAGCTCGACTAGCGGTGTCCAACGAAGCGTCAAAAAAGAAAGGTTAGTAGCTTAGGCTATTATCTTGGAAGCTCGATGCCTTTAGGCGCGAGTAGTTCACACATTAAAAGCTTATGTGGAAAGTCAATTGACGCCAGATTAAGACGCTATCGCGTCTTACGCCTTATATCCCCGCTCTAATCGAGTGAGGGTTTACGGTGAAATGGCTAAATAACATCATGCATTTTGCAAAGAACTTATTAGCTAAAGGAATTGAACTTAGTTCTTTTTAAATACCAAATATCATTTTTTATTTGATTTGTTGAGAGCTAAGAATAAATATTAAGAATAATGATGGTTAAATATATAGGTTAGATCTTTAGGTTAGCGCTGTGGATTATCCATTTAACTTGTTGATTTACCTAAACAATAAAAAATAAATGAGATCACAATTACACGTTATTTAGATCGCAATTACACCTTACTTAGATCGCAACTACACGTTATTAGCATTTATATTGATATTATTATCAACAGGTTATAAAGGATTGTCTGTAAAATATCCACAACGACATTGCTCAAGATCGCATTTACACTTTATTTTATTCACAATCACAGTTTGTTTTTTATTCGAAATGATTGAAAATAGGCTAAATTACTGTGCCAGATCGCAATTGCACGCTTCTCAGATCGCAATTACACCTTTTTTTAGTGGGTTATTCACAGCCCTGCTGAATCCATACTACAGAAGTTAAGGGAATTTTCATTTGAAAAAAGTTTTTTTTCGCCCGTTACCTTTGTTTGTGTGTGGTACAATTTTGTAAACCACTGAAATGTATGTGTTTTATATTTCAGATCGGTTTTACACTTTATTTTGTAATTTCTCTGTCCCTTTTAGAGCAAATTCTTCCGATTTATTTTTGACCAATAGTTTTAAGTTCACATCGGGTACACAGAAGTAAGTTGATGAAATAATAAACTGAAAATAAATCTCAGACCCTAATTACACGTTATTCAGTAGTTATGTAGCTTCTCAGATCGCATTTACACTTTATTTTATGACTTCAAATTTCATCCCAGATCGCATTTACACGTTATTTTATGACTTCAAATTTCATCCCAGATCGCATTTACACGTTATTCTATGGCCTCAAATTTCATCCCAGATCGCATTTACACGTTATTCTATGGCCTCAAATTTCATTCCAGATCGCATTTACACGTTATTTTATGACTTCAAATTTCATCCCAGATCGCATTTACACGTTATTTTATGAACCAAACCTTCACCTCAGATCGCATTTACACGTTAATCAAATTGATAGGTTTTTAACTCAGATCGCAGTTACACGTTATTCATACTGTTACTCAAACGACCAGATCGCAATTACACGTTATTTTTAATAGGTTAATTAGGTAATCAGATCACAGTTACACTCTATTATCGTAATGATTATAAAGAGTTTTTTAATAATGGTGCATTTTGCTGTGTTATTTATATAGCGATTTGATATATTTGAAATTCAAGTATGCGGGAATTTCGGTATGAGCAAAAACAAACTTACAATAAATAATTTGCCAGAGACTATCAGCACCAAAGGGTTAGTAGTTCAGGAAGCCGCTGAGGTTGAGCAGCTTAAACTCTTTACTGATGTGCATTTTGAAGGTTTGAAATCTAATTCGTTATCAAATACCTTTCCCCTATACGATTTATGGTCTCGTTTTGTAAGAGTTAAAACTACCATATACCCAATTAGACAAGCACCAGAAAGGCTCGTTAATTCTCGGTCTATTTCTGATAAGTTGGATGGTGTTGAATACACCGGTGAATTACAAATCTCACCAGCTGTAATCAAAGGTAAAGAAACAGACTATGTTGCTTGGCCATCTGACCGCGAAGAAAAAGTGGAGAGGGCATTAATTTCTCTTGCTACGAAAGGCAATATTTCTAAGATTAATAACGCAAGCGGCACTCGTTACGCCATTCATTTTAAAATGAATGAACTAAATGCAGAGCTTAAGTCAGTTAATCAATCACTATCTTATCCAGATTTAAAGGAAGCGCTACTAATCCTGTCTGGTAGTCAACTGTCTTTTAACTACAGCACCAACTCAAATGGTGAAGTAGAAACAAATGAAGCAAAAATGCCTTATCTGGGATCAATTCATTTTTCTGGTAAAAAAGGGCCAAGCACTCAGAGATGCATTGTATTTCTTAATGAGTACATGGCTCAGCAAATTGAAACTGTATCTTATAAAGGATATTACTTTAACCAGGCGCAACAATTTAAGAGAACCTTATCTAGTTGGCTTACAACCAGACTTTATACATTGTTTAGATACGCCAGCCCCGAAAAGACGTATCACTTCATGCTTGTAAGAATAATGATTAAGTTTGGCTCTATTGAGTCAGAAGACATCACTGAAAATCGCTTAATCGCTATTCGCAGAAATATGACTTCAACAATGAAAGACCTTATTAATGCTGGCATTTTAGAGAAGTATGATATAGCTGCTGTAAAAGACGATGAAGGTAAGGTTATCGATTACAAGTACACGTTATACCCAACAGAAGGGTTCTGTGATGAAATTGTGTCGCTCAACAAACACGCTAAAAAAATTAGAATCAAAAGCAATACGACGGAAGAAGTTGTTGAAACTCTTTTAATCGAGCAGTAAGGGGCAGTACATATATTGGTTATGGGGACTGCACTGTTAAAGTTGAACAGTGCAGTGGATTAAAGCCAATTTTACATATCAAGTATTTCAGATTCTTTAATCAAAGCTTTTGAATAACCATACTTTTTAAGCAATTGTTTTACCTCATCTATGTAACCTTGCGAAGCAAATGGCGAAATGTACACTTCTTGAATAAGCTCATTAACATCAATCTTCACGCTCTTGCCTTGAATGAAATTAACAGTTTGATCCAAGCTCTTCTCAGGAGGTGAATCATTCAATATGAAAAGCCTTAGCTCTTTTTCAAAATCATAAAATGGTTTTTTCGTTGTTATTAGTGATAGCCTTGATAGGCTATCATCGCAAAGGTGTTTTTTATATTTAACTTTACCCATATAAAATGGCTCTGGGTTACTGTCTTGCCCGTTAATCACTGAGCGTTTAAGTTTGCTCACCGACGTTTTAACGGCAACCCCATTCGCCTCACCTGAAAGATAAATCTTCCATAAAGCGTATGACTCATGTGGAGTTAATGACCAGCAGTTGATAAAGACACAGTTTTTCTTAGGATTGGTGTTCCAAAAAAAGCTTCCAATTCACCGTTAAGATTGTTCCCACTAATACCATCATTAATTAGATCATCTCTTTCTTTGTTTTTAACACTTTCAGGTATAGATACTTCATATTGATCTGAGAGTGCATTAGCGTTTGGAAAAAACAAAGTGGAATTTATGAGTAACTGTTCAAATTTCCAAGTACTCATATACCGCCAAACAGATGAATTACCATGAGGTATTTCTAGAGCATCGTCATTTTGTAAAATCATCTTCAACCTCCATTTTCAAGCGCTCAAAGACCCAAACTAGCTGCTCGGTTAAAATTCTGCACAGCAAATTCAGCACTAATGTTGTCGAAGTTTTTCAAATAAGAGTCCAGTGCAAATAGACCTATACGTACTGCTTCATTCATAGGAATAGGTACTCCACAAAGCTTTTTACCTTTTTGTGATACTTGCAGAAACAATTTCCCTTCTTGGTATTGAACCTTTAATGATTTGTCATTCTTAGCTCCGTAATGCTTTAACTCAATACTTTCCTTAATGAATAAAAATGCGCATAGAAATTCAATCAAACCTAGCTGAGTAAGCTGAATGGAAATTTTATTTTTCCAGTCATAACGTTTATTTTCTCCAGAAGCTGCCTCAATTCGAATAGTAATTACCCCTTTCCTTGTTATATCTGCTTTAAATTCGACAGCAGCCCCCGAATTCAGATAATAAGTGCACCACTCATGGTTAAACGGTGAGAAGAGATCAACTGCCTGTTGGTGGTACTCTATCGTCGCCAAACAAACAGAAGCATTTACCATGAGTTACAAGCAGTTGATCGCAGGACAAAGATA
>NZ_JACDWU010000202.1:0-362 GCF_016464045.1 Pseudoalteromonas sp. bablab_jr011
GGCGTATCTGAATTCATCACACCAATAAATCGTAAAATACCCACCTTGCATGACTGACAAAACCAATGCGGTACCAATGATTCTGTTTCTGGCTTTGCCTGCACTAGTTTGCATTTGTGTGTTGATTGAGCCTTTATTAACGCTAACTTTCGCTTGCGACACGCATTAGCTAAAAAACCGTAGTGGCGAATGCGCATAAACCCTTTAGGCAATACATGTTGCCCGAATTCAGATAATAAGTGCACCACTCATGGTTAAACGGTGAGAAGAGATCAACTGCCTGTTGGTGGTACTCTATCGTCGCCAAACAAACAGAAGCATTTACCATGAGTTACAAGCAGTTGATCGCAGGACAAAGATAC
>NZ_JACDWU010000203.1:0-3750 GCF_016464045.1 Pseudoalteromonas sp. bablab_jr011
GAGAAAAATAGCCATGGCGTTATTTAAACAAGATACAACTAAAACAGCCAGTATGGCGAGAAAAAAGAAAATGGCAGGGCTAGACGATGATTATCGCTCAACCCTGTTAGAATCTGGGATTAAAATGCGCTAGCCGTGACAGCCACATAGCTTAATAGTCGATTTAACTTTAGGTGCCAGAAAAATGGATACTAATAGGTAAGAATTTCGAAATCACACTTGCTGATGAATACTGTGAAGCGTTAGGAATTGAGGTTGGCGATATTCTGCTATGTACACTTATGAAAGATAAACGCTCGATTAAGCTTGAAAAGTTTTCAGATCAATCTTTAAATGATGAACAAATTAAAGCTCATGGCTATTTATGTCGTGTAGAAGAACTTAACCCCGAAGATTTTGAGTAATTTATTCTGATCTCTCCGAAATTGGGTGCATTATGGCTATCACATCGATAAAATCAATCAACTCAAAACAAGACTTAGAAAAAGCACTCAAGCGTGTAGATGAGCTTTGGGACGTTGCTGAACCTAACACTCCTAAAGGAGAAGAGCTTGTTATGCTTACTAAATAATCGAAGATTACGAGTTAGCAAACATTGTTTCTCAAAGGGTAGATCAAGAAGAAACAGAAGTTAATATAGACGATTTATAAGGGTCTCTTGTTATCGCATACAGCCCACTTCCAACAAGCTTTTGTTGCACAATCAGCAATATTCAGATGTTAGGTCCTTTATGTAAGCGTTCCATTTTTAATTGTATTTGCTAATAAGGTTTGAGAATTTAAGCTGATAGCTATTCACAATTTTAATTGTTGAAATAGGTTTCGTAACAGATTGAGTTTTAAGAGCCATCATTCACAAACTTAATTGTATGTAACCACTAGTAGAACACTAAAACGGCGAACCTTTCGGTTCGCCTTTTTTATTTGTACTAATTCGACATATTAGTTTAATTTCATATAGGGACCTGTTATGTGACTAGCTCAAAAGCAAAGCCATTTTATTTAACCTTTTTCATATAAATCATGAATTTGATCTGTTATTGTCGGAGTTTTATAGCAAATTAAATGAAGGAATATTGCTTGAAATATGTTTTAGCTTTTTGTTTCTTCTGTAGTGTTTATTCTTACGCGACAGGAGTTAATAACTATCGGCTACCCCAAGAAATTACTCTAGATTCACAGGTCGTCAATTTAGAATTAGATCCATCAAAACCTACCTTTAGTGGCACCACTATTTTATCGTTAGAGATTTCTTCACCAACAGATACTATTAGCTACCACAGCCATGATTTAAATATTCAGTCTGTGGAACTTCTGACGGATGAATTATCAACAAACTTACCGGTTGAAACGGCAAATAACTATGACATTGTTAAGCATAAGCTCGATCACAAAGTTAGTGGTCAGGCAAAGTTAGTTATTAAGTTTATTGGGAAGTTCTCTAGTCATGGACAGGGTCTATTCGTACAAGCAAGTGGTGCAGAGGCAGATTATATTTTCTCACAATTTCAGCCAATGCTTGCTAGGCGAGTCTTCCCTAGTTTAAATGAACCAGATAAAAAAACATCATTTCAGTTTACTTTAACCATCCCTTCATATTTAACGGCGCTTCACAATACACGTGCTCTTTCTACAAAAATTGATTCAAATAAAAAAACGATTAAGTTTGAAAAAACGGCTGTAATTCCGACAGATGTTTTAGCAATCGCCGTAGGCACGTTTGATAGCAAGAAAATGGAGGAAACTAAATACAAGAGTACTTTGTTTTCGCCACAAGGTTTACAGTATCAATATCATGAAGAATTGCCTCTATTAATAAATAACACAATTGATTATTTGTCAGGCTACTTAGGTAAGCCTTTTCCTTACGACAAATTAGATTTCTTCATCGCACCGTTTGACTCTTCTGCTGCAATGGAGAATGTTGGCTTAATTGCGCTTAGCCCAAAAGAAATTCCTTCGGCCTTAGCAAGTAGCTACGATATGTGTGTGTTTCGAAAACTAGTTGCACATGAAATTGCACATATGTGGTTTGGTAACGATATCACTATGCAGTGGTATGACGATTATTGGATGAACGAGTCTTTTAGCGAGTTTTTTGCAGCAAAAATAGTGACTCATTTTTATCCCACAGAAGCACAGTGTACTTAT
Source organism: Pseudoalteromonas sp. bablab_jr011 (assembly GCF_016464045.1). Classification (NCBI taxonomy): domain Bacteria; kingdom Pseudomonadati; phylum Pseudomonadota; class Gammaproteobacteria; order Alteromonadales; family Pseudoalteromonadaceae; genus Pseudoalteromonas; species Pseudoalteromonas sp. bablab_jr011. Next base: position 2,152 of record NZ_JACDWU010000203.1, read on the forward strand.
ACGCCACAATCAAGCTCATTAGAAAGTGACAACGACATGCATCGAGCTGTAATTACTGAAGTGAAGGTAGCTTCAGAGCAAGATGGAACAGGTCAACTTGTTTACAGTAAGGGCTTTTCTATACTGGCTATGCTTGAGCAGGCTATGGGGGAGGATGAATTTAAAGAGTCAATTCGCGAGTATGTGAAGACTTTTCAAGGCACAGTTATGTCATTTGATAGCTTTAAACGCTATATCCCTAAAAACCTAGTAGGAGTGGCCTCCTCATTTTTACAACAGTCATCATATCCATCAGTGACCTTGTATCGTAAAGATGATGCACTTTACTTAAAGCAAGATAACTTCTTTAGGCAAAATAAATTGTGGAGCATTCCGCTTACATTAAAAATTTATAATGTTGGCAATGAGGTTTCTTATAAAAATGTTCTGTTAAATACTCAAACAATGTTATTGAGTGAAGTTTCGCCTTCATCGCAGATTTTTATAGACACCAAAGGTGTGGGTTACTTTAGGTATATTGATAAAACAGATAATGCTGAATTCCCACTTCATTTGCTCAGTGATGCGGAAAAGCTGTCTTATATGGAAAATAATGATGCGTTGGCAAGCGCAGCACTCATTGATTATATGGATTATGTTGATACGCTAGTACTAACGCTAAATAGTTTACCTACAGACAGTGTTGAATCCTTAAAAGCACTGAATAGTCTTATAGACTCGTTTATTGAGTTTGTACCAAGCGATTTAAAAGCGCCTTACAGCAGTTATTTACAAGCAAACTTACCAAAAATTATTGATTGGCAAACTGTATTCAACAAAGAAAATGGTGGAGCTTGGCTTTCGTTTTATGGTGTTTATTTGAAATCTGAAAGTGCAATTGCCTTTGCTAAAGGAAAAATAAAACAAGGTAAAGTTATTGATTTGTCGGCACGCAGTTCCGTGCTGAAAGTGGCCGCCGCAAACTCTACAGACATTGAATATTCAGAGCTTTTAGCCTTGTTTAATCATGGTGACATTACATTTAAAGAAGATGTTTTGGACTCAATTGGCTACACATTAAAAGAGGAGCAAATTGAAGCATTTTATGAGTTACTGCTAAGTGATTTAACTACTGAGTTTGTTATTGATTACCGTTTCCAGTTTCCGGCATTTTTTGCAGAAAATAGAGAGTTTGTTGCTGCATATTTTTCAAAAAATAAAGATCGTATTTTAAAGCGGATTCCAAAAGAAGGCGCCCAATGGGTTGTTTATAATTTCATGACCGCTTGTTCAAGTGCAGAAAGTAAATTGATACAAGATACTTTTGAGGAATGGAAAAACATAGATGGTTTATCAAGTAAATTAGAGGTTATTTTGAATAAGGTTGAAGAGTGTGCTAGGAGCTCAAAAGCGAAAGTGAAAAACTTAGAGCAAAGGATTTATGGTAAAGCTTAAAAATTCCCAAACTTTAATTGTTGTTCCCGAATTCAGATAATAAGTGCACCACTCATGGTTAAACGGTGAGAAGAGATCAACTGCCTGTTGGTGGTACTCTATCGTCGCCAAACAAACAGAAGCATTTACCATGAGTTACAAGCAGTTGATCGCAGGACAAAGATA
>NZ_JACDWU010000204.1:0-331 GCF_016464045.1 Pseudoalteromonas sp. bablab_jr011
CATCGCTTCAACCAGTTGGCGATTGTAATCACGCGCATTTAGCTTAGCCCCCATCAACTGTTTAAAACGGTACATCGCTGTTTCTGCTAATGAGCGCACATGATATCCACTGAGCTTTTTCCATTGTGCGATTCCTAACTTTTTGCACAACATGACAGCCTCATTGCGTGGATGCTTATCAGTCCACAGCCGTGCATTCTCTCTCGGCGGGATAACAGGTATCGCGCCTTTTTCAGTTATTTCTGCATAGCAGCGGCGGCTATCATAAGCACCATCAGCGCTCACTCTATCTATACGCCGACGTAATGGTCTTATCAAATCTTGGAGGGTC
>NZ_JACDWU010000205.1:0-356 GCF_016464045.1 Pseudoalteromonas sp. bablab_jr011
CATCGCTTCAACCAGTTGGCGATTGTAATCACGCGCATTTAGCTTAGCCCCCATCAACTGTTTAAAACGGTACATCGCTGTTTCTGCTAATGAGCGCACATGATATCCACTGAGCTTTTTCCATTGTGCGATTCCTAACTTATTGCACAACATGACAGCCTCATTGCGTGGATGCTTATCAGTCCACAGGCGTGCATTCTCTCTCGGCGGGATAACAGGTATCGCGCCTTTTTCAGTAATTTCTGCATAGCAGCGGCGGCTATCATAAGCACCATCAGCGCTCACTCTATCTATACGCCGACGTAATGGTCTTATCAAATCTTGGAGGGTCTCGCCGTCGGTGACGTTACTGAGCG
>NZ_JACDWU010000206.1:0-3352 GCF_016464045.1 Pseudoalteromonas sp. bablab_jr011
ATATCATACAAAAAATCTATCGACTTCTCTTGACCTTCCGGTTAGGGGAAGGTTTAACCTGAAGTTAGGTGGGGGCTGGTGAGATTTTTGGGAACAGGTTAATGGTTACTTGGTTCAATGGATTAGGAAATTTCCTTCAATAAATGTTACCCGAAACTATGTTACTTAAAGCTAACTACAGTATTAGTAAAAATCATTTGGGAGGTGAAGATGAACATTGGTGATGCAGCCCGCTTATCGGGAGTTTCGGCGAAAATGATTCGTTACTATGAGGAGGTTGGGCTAATACCATCAGTCTCCAGAACAGAGGCTGGTTATCGGATCTACAAAGATGCCGATGTTTATAAGTTACATTTTATACGTCGATGTCGAGATCTCGGTTTTTCTCTGTCACAGGCAGGAGAGTTACTTTCTCTTTGGGGAAATCATTCGCGTCAGAGTGCAGATGTTAAAAGTATAGTTGAATCTCATATTAATGATTTAACCTTAAAAATTGAAGAATTTCAACGTATGGCATCAATTCTTACCACACTCTCTGCTTGCTGCGCGGGAAATGAAAAACCCGACTGCCCAATACTGAAGGCTCTCTACCTCGCGGATACTTCCCATCTGCAGGACATAGAAAGCTGCCCTTAAACTTTCGACTCCCTTCAATGTTATTAGGTGATCGCCATGGGTGGGAATACGCAGTTTAGCTCGAAAGCTAGACCTTTGTCGTCAGGATGAGGTCGCATGCGGCCTGATTTTTAATTTATTAAAATTCATATGATTAAAGTCAACTTTATTTAATCAGTGCTAACAAGTAAGTTTGTGAGTGATTGGAAGCTGCTGTGGTCAAAAGTCGAAAAGAAAAAAGTACCGAAGCGAACTCCAAGTGTTTATTGGGTTTGTATAAGTCTCGGAAAATTAGTGGGTTGGTTTGATTCAAAAAGGACGGGACGAGTCGGCAGGGAGCGGTTATGGGAAGGATAGTTTTACCACAAACCATCCTTGAAGGTTACCTGTTAGCCAAGTCTCTTGATCAATGAGATGTGATCAAGAGACAGGCACCTTGGTCAGGGCGCACTCGATTCGGACGATGCAGCTCGTGCAGGTCATGCCCTCGATGGGCAGGCTGATCGCTGCTACGGTGGCACGACCAGCACTTGTTAATGGCATGCTCAAGGTGTCTTCTCAAAATTGAAATTAGACATACAGGGTACTTGAGGGTTACTATGTTGTAAGGTTAAGCCCTATTTTGAGCGCTGCTGGTTTGGACGATTTCGCTGCGCATAGACGCGGCGCGCCTTGGCTCGCAGGCTGTCTCCTGATCTTTGTCGGCGAGTGCGATCAAATTATCGCAGCCTCGTTAATTCTGAACGGCATGAGTAGCTGTTCGAGAGTTGGAATTTTTGAGAAATGACTTTACGCAAACAAGTTAACGCGCCCCGCGGTGCAAGCGACGATCTGGCTTCTTTGTCACAGAATGACGTTACGATCCTGGCCGAGACCTTCCGCCTACTGGGCGACCCGTCTCGGTTGAGAATAATGCTGTGCTGCATGAAGGGTTCCTCCTCGGTTGGGGACATCGCGGAATCCCTCGAGCTTTCGCAGTCGCTGGTCAGTCACCACCTGCGGCTGCTGCGTGGAGCCCGCCTTGTGAAGGGGGTGCGCCAGGCCAAGCAAATTTTCTATGAGGTGGACGACAAGCATGTGAACCAAGTGCTGCTGGACATGTCCACTCACATCGTCGAAGAGCACAACGACGATTAGCCGCGGGCGAAGCGCTCGTTGCGATGCGGATTGCGATCTATTACAAGCTGGGGCCGTATGACCGCCCGCGGCTACACTCAATGAGATGAATGCGGGTCCAATTCTGATCAATCAGAAGTTCAGCGCGCTTATCGACCGCAAGTGAGGCCTTATTGAATGCCATCGCGATGACCGCCTCAGCCACAAGTTCGCTGATCTGCGGGCCGACTACATGTACGCCGAGGATTTCGTCTGTCGTAGGATTTGCGATCACCTTGACGAGACCCGCTGTCTCGCTCAATGCACGCGCGCGACCGTTAGCCATGAACGGAAATGTACAGCTACGATATGCTGCGCCCGCGTATTTGAGCTGCTGCTCGGTGCGACCTACCCAGGCGATTTCCGGGCTGGTGTAGATGACGTTGGGGATCGTGTTGAAATCGACATGACCGCGATGGCCTGCAATGCGCTCGACCACAGCGACACCTTCTGCGCTCGACCACAGCGACACCTTCTTCCTCTGCCATGTGCGCTAGCATCAGGCCGCGCACCACATCGGCGATGGCCCAGATACTGGGCACGCTGGTGCGCCATTCGCCGTTCACCACGACGGCTCCGCGCCCATCCAGTTCAAGGCCGACGGCGGCCCGAGTCATAAACGCCAGACCGTTTAAGAACTGCACCTTGTTTTTTCGGAACAGATAGAGTTTGCCTTCGTTGCTCGACTTCACGACCTGATTCTTGCGCTCCAGCATCACAGCCACGTCCATGCGTAGCTCGCCCGTGGACATGATGCCGAGCGCGCCGAAGTGGTGCTTGGCTTGGTCTAAGTTTTTGGACGACTGCAGCAGCGCCTTTGACGGGATGCACCCGATGTTGTTGCATGTACCGTCTTGGGTAGGCTTGCCTTCCTTGGTTTTCCAGGCATCGACGCAGGCGACATTCATGCCTAACTGCTCGGCGCGAATCGCTGCGATGTCGCCACCAGGCCCGGCGCCAATGACGATGACGATGACGATGACGTCGAAGTTCGTGTCCATGATTGAAATCTCCTAGATGTTTTCAGGCGCTTTCCTGCGTGGTGCTCGCGCTGCGGTTTTGGCCAGCCAGCGCCCCGTCCGATCTGGCTCACGACCATCCGAACCTTCCGGCGGGTCATCCTCTATCTGCGTCAGCACTTGGATCTGGGCCAACATCATCACGACCTGATTGTGGACGACCTGCACAGGGTGTGGCCAAGAGGATAGGCGTACTAAATAGCCGCATCGCCGCCACTCATCTTTCGCAGTCCTTAGTATGGTTTGCTAAAAATACATTGCATAAACATATGTTCATGTATTATATTTTACGTACAGTCAACCACCTAATTTCTGCGCGAGGCCCTGATGTCCCAATCGCACGATGAACATGGTCACGACCATGACCACACTCCAAAAGTGACCGGCGCTAACGAACGCAAGGTCTTGCTGTCCTTCTTCCTGATCTTCGGCTTCATGATCGTGGAGGCTGTCGGCGGCGTGCTGTCGGGCTCGCTGGCCCTTCTGGCCGATGCGGGCCACATGCTGACCGATGCAGCAGCGCTGGCTCTGGCATACGCGGCATTCCGGTTCGGGCGCCGACC
>NZ_JACDWU010000207.1:0-321 GCF_016464045.1 Pseudoalteromonas sp. bablab_jr011
GAATGAGCCTAATCTCGCTGCTTTATAAGTTGCTGGGTACCAATTAGGTGCCTTCGTGAAGGCTTGAGCCGTATGCAGTGAAAGTTGCACGTACGGTTCTTAGGAGGGCGACACTTGGTAACAGGTGTCGTCTATCCGACAAAACCAATTTGCAAAATATGCAATTTGCTAACTCGAAAAGGGGCGTGCGACGTGAAGTCGTATGAAGCGCTGTTCACCGCTTAATGAGTGAACCATCTGTATCACCAGATGATCCTAGGAGCCTGAATAAAGTAGCGGCTCTGACAATGTAACGAAGGTTGGTATGCGCCAATCGGGATC
>NZ_JACDWU010000021.1:0-279 GCF_016464045.1 Pseudoalteromonas sp. bablab_jr011
AGAGTCGGGTTTTTTGTTGCCTGTAGAAAAATAAAATACCCAACCAAGACCCCTACGACCTATATCTTTGTAAGCATCGTGTGGCATTGACCATGTGAAAGTAGGACATCCTACTGCGTAGCGCACCATGGCTCCTAATTATACCATTCCGCAAAAATACTTAATCATTTTGAGTGATTAAACCAGTCGCTACCTGCGTTAAAAATTTCTGATTTAGAACAACTAAATAACTAAATTTTTGCCTTGTTATCAACGCGGTTTTATTGCCTCAAAATAGAT
>NZ_JACDWU010000208.1:0-95898 GCF_016464045.1 Pseudoalteromonas sp. bablab_jr011
TGAAGAAATAATAAGGCGGTATGTCAGGCACCAAGAAAAGGAAGAGGTGCAAGAGCAGGCGCAGTTAACACTTCAGTAAACAACGCCCCCTTCTAGGGGGCTAATGCAAAGCCACCTTCTTTAGAAGGTGGATCTTTTACTTTTGCTAGAAAAAACATTTTATTCGCAGTATCGTGTTGTTTACCGATATTTCAGGGAAAAATAATGAATAAAGTATTGCCAATACTATGTTTACTCATAGCATCCTGTGGCTCAACCACAACTAATAACTATCCTGACTTTACTCTCCCCAAAGACGTTTTATTACAAGCAAAAGACGACTTTAGACGTTCTGATGATAAAATTTTATTTTTGTTGATGGTCAATCAAACGGGTGATGTAGTTAAGGTAAGGGTATTGGATAATAAATTACAAAATAAGCAATTTTTGAATATGTTCAAGAAGAATATGTACAACCTCAAATACCCAAAAGCAGATAAAAGTGATCCTGAATTCAGGGAGTTTGTTTTACCATTCGGTGTAAAAACTGAAGTCGAATTCTATGGTTAAATACATCGAGGGACGAACAATGAAAAATATCCTGCTACCGCTTCTACTTAGTGCACTTGCAATGCTTCCTAGTTATACATTCGCTTCTCAAGAGGCGCAGCAACTCGCTGTTTGCCTAACTGATTCACTCAACGGTAAGGAACGTAAGAACCTTGCCAAGTGGATTTATCTGGGTATGTCGACTCACAGTATTATCAAACCGTTCTCAAACGTGACAGAACAAGATATCGATGATACCAATCGCTATGTTGGCGCATTAGTTACGCGCTTATTAACCGAAGACTGCCCAAAGCAAGCAAAAGCCGCTATTGATGTCGGTGGGCAAGGGGCAATGGAAAATGCATTTCGTCTTGTTGGTGAAGTTGCAATGCAAGAATTAATGACAGAGCCCAGTGTTGGCAATGCTTTGGGCGCATTTGATAAATACCTTGATCAAGAAAAGTTTGATAAAGCATTTCAATAGATTTCTATCGGGAAGTCGATACCTAAATAGGGAAGTTAATGTATCAAAAATTTAAATCGTTATTAGGCAACAGCGTTTATAAATCAATCGCGCTTGTTCTCGTTATACTTCTGGCTGGCCCAGAGTTAATGATAGGTTACGAGTTAATGGCGTTAGTTGAAATTTTAGGCCCAACCACATTTGTGCTTATACATTTAGTTGGTATCAAGCTTTATTTTTATAAATTTAAACAGCTTTTTTTACGCTTTGAGTCGCATAGTGCCTTGTTTTTGCCAACATTTAAGCAGCTTAAAACAATGCCAACGTTGCTGTATCACATACTACCAGAGCGCACTTTCGTCGCGAGTTTTTTACTTAGTGTTGCAGTGGGCTGCGCTCAAATAACATATTCCGCTTTTGTGTTTTAATGTCGCGTTGGCTAATTCAATTACCCATTTTTACGCATAATTGTCTGTGCTATGCTGCGACAAATTATTAAATGGATTTTAGATGATGTCTCGTATTAGTAAGCGACTCTTCCGTGCTGAGCAGTTTCACATCGGCGAGGGTAATATTAGTGGCTATATTGCCTGTTTTTTAGCGATGTTATCGTGTTTAGGTGTATTGGCTTTTCACTTCCCTGAATACCTTACAACCCCAGAATTACGACAAAGTTACAGTGTCGAATTTTTACGTCAGTTAATGTTTGTGGCACTGATTATTTCAGGCAGTTTAGGACTGTTGAACTTTGTCCGTAATACCAATAAACGACTGGGGGCAACTGCTTGGGTATTAATAACGGTGGCGATTGCGTTTGGTGGTCCTAACGTTGAAGTGGGCGACTTTAGGGATAACACGCCGTATTTAGGGCTTGATTGGTTTATTCTTGATTTACTCGGCTCTACGCTTATTTTTATCCTTATTGAAAAATTATTACCACATCGCAAAGAGCAAAAGATTTTACGTTCTGAGTGGCAAGGGGATTTAAATCATTTCTCTATTAATCATTTAATTATTGGCTTTGTACTGCTTGCAACGAACCAGTTTGTTCACCATGCGTTTGGGTGGGCAGTGTCTGAGACTGTACAAGGCTTTATTGTGCAAATGCCGTTTGTTCTACAACTGTTTTTGATTATTTTAGTGGCTGATTTAATGCAGTATGTTGTTCATAAAGCTTATCATGAAGTGCCATTGCTTTGGCGTTTTCATGCTGTGCATCACAGTGCAAAAGAAATGGATTGGTTAGCGGGATCTCGTCAGCATATTTTAGAAATTTTAGTGACTCGCAGCTTAGTGCTTACGCCTATTTTCGTGCTTGGTTTTCCTTCTGATGTCATTAGTCTTTACGTGATCATTGTTGGTTTTCAGGCGGTATTTAATCACGCCAATGTGAGGGTTAAATTTGGGTGGTTGAGATATATCATTGTGACACCACAATTTCACCATTGGCATCATTCATCAGATAAAGCCGCTATTGATAGAAATTATGCCGCGCACTTCTCGTTTTTAGATTACGTACTTGGCACGGCGGTAAAAGGCCAAGCCGAGTGGCCTGATAAATACGGTGTGGTGGGTGATTACATGCCAGAAGGTATGCTCAAACAGCAGTTGTTTCCGTTTAAAAAGCAAAAATAAAGCCTCAACGAGGCCTTATTTTTATAACCGGTTTAATACTTCGCTAAAGCTGGGTCGTTGTATAGCTTCTGCGCGTAAGCAATCTGTAGCGATGGCGGCAAGTTGTTCGGTAATGGCGTTCTCGTTGCTGACGACTGTGAGTAAGTCTTCAATAAAATAACCAAGCGCACGTATTTCTATGCCGTGCATGCATTGCTGCTGATACGGCACTAACTGTGACAAGTCGGTTGCTGCGCCAAAGTCGCCAAAAAGTAAGTCAGCGTTGTCGTTTATCATGCTGTTATGCGCATAGATGTCACCATGGCTGACATGGTTTTTGTGCAAATGCGCCAGTGTGCTGCTCATTTGTTTCACAACCTTTAGCACAAACTCAGGGCTATATTGGCAGCCATTTTCAAAGGTATCGCGAGTACAAGTGTCAAATGACGGAGGTAAACCGAGATTCCTGAAGCCTTCACCAATCAGCTCCATGACTAAACCTAATTGTGATGGCTCATTTATATAGCCAAGTGCTTTGATGAGGTTAGGGTGCTCGTTTGCTTGTAAGCAACAATTTAACTCATCTAGCGGGTAGCCATCGCTGGTTATATTGCCTTTAAATAACTTAAGGGCAATAGGGCGCTGCTGCCAATGTGCTAAATGAATAAACCCCGAGGCACCTTGGCCAATTTGCTGTTTTACATCTAGTTCATCTAAGCCAATTTCAGAAAATTGCTCAGACTCCAGAGAATCTGAACGATTAAAATCATTGCCCGAAAATGCAAGCCACGCAAGTTTGGGCAGTTCAAGCAACCAATTATCAATGTGAGAAAGCCTATTGGCACTTAAGCGAACCAATTCAAGCTCGTGGCAGGCACTCATTGACTCTGGTAGGGCCGTTAACTGATTACCGGCTAACGCTAATTTTTTTAGTTTACTGTACTCACCAAATGATTCAGGCAACGCTTTGATTTGGTTATCGGTTAAAATTAGCCATTCGATATTGCGTGGTAAACTGTGCTCGGCAAACTCGCAAATTTGATTCCCTTTAAACGCCACCATGATTAAATTTGGGCATTGCTTTAGTACTTTCGGAATGTGCTTAAACTGATTAAATGATAAAAACAGCCGCTTTAAGTTTTTTAGCGTGTGGAAATCATCAGGTAGGTTGCTTAATTGATTATTCGATAAATCGAGAATTTCTAATGTGTTGGCGAGGGTGTAAATTTCTTTTGGAAAATCAGTCAGTGCTTCTACGAGTTGCAGGCGAGTACAGCCTTGTAAAGCGCCTGATTTTAACTCTTCGAGGGTATTCAAAATTAAGTCCATGCGTTCAGGCCAACATAGTTGGCCTTGTTAATTAAAACTGTGCGTTGTGGTAAACGTTTTGTACGTCGTCGCACTCTTCTAGCATTGATAAAAAACGTTCCATTACTTCAACGTCTTCGCCTTCAATTGGTGCTTCAACTTGTGGTACGAAAGCGATGAGATCTTCATCGAAGTCGCTAATGCCCATTTCTTCAAGTGCAGTGCGCGTATTGTTGTATTCTGTGTGCGGCGCAAATACAGTGATTTTACCGTTTTCAAGTTCAACATCCGTCACATCGACATCGGCCATCATCAGTGCTTCTAATACGGCTTCATCATCGTCGCCATCGAATACAAAAATAGCGAGGTGGTCAAACATATGCGATACCGAGTTTTGTGCGCCAATTTTGGCGTTTACTTTGGTAAAGCACACACGTACGTCGGCAAAAGTACGTTTGTTATTGTCTGTTAAACAGTCAACTATGATCATGCAGTTGCCTGGGCCATACCCTTCGTAGCGGGTCGCAACATAATCTTCGCCGCCACCCCCTTTGGCTTTATCGATTGCACGCTCGATTACATGACTTGGTACTTGATCTTTCTTTGCGCGCTCGATTAAACGGCGCAGCGCTAAGTTGCCATCAGGGTCTACACCGCCATTCTTAGCGCAGATATAAATTTCTTTACCGTACTTAGAATAAACTTTGGTTTTAGCACCCGCAGTTTTAGCCATTGAATCTTTTTTATTTTGGTAAGCTCTTCCCATCTGCGTGTTGCCTTTTTGTTTTAGTGAAAATTAAAGCGGCTATTCTAATCATTTAGCGCGCTAGTTAACAGTTTTTATTCTTCACTCTGTTGTAATTGCCACATTCGGGCATACTCGCCATTCGCTGCGAGGAGCTGCTGATGTTGACCCTGCTCAACCACTTTACCATCTTGCATTACAATGATTTTATCGGCATGTGTAATGGTTGATAAGCGGTGCGCAATAACAAGACTGGTGTGTTTTTTAGCCACTTCACGCATGGCGCTCAGAATAGCTTGTTCTGAATGTGAATCGAGAGCCGAGGTTGCTTCATCAAACACTAAAATCGGTGAGCCTTTCAAAATTGCGCGAGCAATAGCTATGCGTTGTTTTTCGCCTCCCGATACTTTTAAACCACGCTCACCAACGAGTGTTTGATCGCCCTTATCAAGGCTTGCAATAAAACTATCAAGGTGCGCAAGTGAGATCGCGTGATCAATCTCAGCCTCGCTTGCTTGGGGGTTACCGTAAGCTATGTTATCGCGAATTGTGGTGTTAAATAACACGGTGTCTTGCGGCACAATAGCAATCGCTTGTCGCAAACTTTCTAGAGTAACCGTATTAATTGCTTGGTCATCAATATAAATGTTTCCTGCATCGACGTCATAAAACCGATAAAGCAGGCGGCTTAAGGTACTTTTACCAGCTCCACTGGCACCGACAATGGCGACTTTACTGCCAGCTGCTACCTCAAAGCTTAATTGCTTTAAGATAGGGCGTTGCTTGTCGTAACTAAATGACACATTGTCGAAGCGAATAGCTGCGTTGTGTAATTTCAGCGGTGTGGCATGTGTGTCATCGCTTATTGCTGCTTTTCTATTTAAAAGCCCGAGCATGTTTTCGAGGTCGGTGAGTGCGCGGCGGATTTCTCGGTACACAAAGCCTAAAAAGTTGAGCGGTAAAAATAACTGAATCATGTAGGCATTAATCATGACCAGCTCACCAATACTCAACTCTTTATTGACAACATCGCTGGCGCCCAGCCACATTAGTGCCGTTATAGCCGCAGCAATAATAAGTGCTTGTCCTGAATTAAGCGCAAGCAACGACATGCGGTTTTTAAGTCGCGCTTGTTCCCATTTAGCGAGAAAACTGTCGTAGGTGTTTGCTTCAAACTGTTCATTATTAAAATATTTTACTGTTTCGTAATTAAGTAAACTGTCGATTGCACGGGTATTCGAATTATTATCAGCAGCATTTGCTTCGCGAATAAATCGGTTGCGCCACTGAGTGACAACCACTGTAAAGACAATATAAGTTGCAACGGCCACGAGGGTCACTAAAGCAAACCACGCAGAGAATAGGGTGGCAAAAATAATCGCCACAGTCATAATTTCAAATAAAGTGGGCACAATATTAAACATTAAAAAGCGCATTAAAAAGCTAAGTCCATTGGTGCCTCGCTCAATGTCGCGACTAATACCGCCGGTTTGTCTGTCTAAATGAAAAGCCAATTCGAGGTTATGTAAATGTTTAAACACTTTTAGACCGATATGACGCATTGCGTGTTCTGTTACGCGTCCAAAAAGGGCATCACGTATTTCGCCAAAAAACACACTCGCAAAACGAAGTAAACCATAGGCCACTAATAGGGCAACAGGCACACTTAAAATAGGGTGAATATTGGCATCAACGGCGTCGATAATTTCTTTTAGAGCCCAAGGCATCAATAATGTCGCGCCTTTAGCAGCAATCAGTGCTAATACTGCTAAAGTAACTCTTCCTTTAAATGTCATTAAATAGGGCCACAGTGTTTTAATGCTTTGTGACAAATTCATAGCATCAGGGGATTTTGTAACCTGTTCTCGACGGCTCATTCCACGCATGGGGGTCTCTTAGAATTAATTTAATAAAAATAGGCAAACATATCGGTATTTTAGGCAAGTGAAAATGCAGCTTTACCTCTATACTGGTGACAGTATACATGAGAGCATTAACATGTAGTTAAATACAAACGTAAACACGAAGAAAGTAAAGGAGTAATCATGAAAACCATTGGTTATGCAGCACATGCCTCAGAAAAACCTTTAGAGCCGTATCATTTTGAACGTCGTGCACTTCGTGACGAAGATGTCTCGATTGAAATCCTTTATTGTGGTGTGTGTCATTCAGATTTACACACTGCAGAAAATGATTGGGGATGGACTCAGTCCCCTGTTGTGCCAGGTCATGAAATTGTGGGCCGTGTTCTTGAAGTAGGCAGCGGCGTTACTAAGTACAAAGTAGGCGATCATGTTGCGGTAGGTTGCATGGTTGATAGTTGCCTGAGTTGTGACCAATGTCATCAGGGTGAAGAGCAGTTTTGCCGTGAAGGCATGGTTGGTACTTATTCTGGTCAAGACCGAATTAGCGGTGAATTAACCCAAGGCGGCTATTCAAAACACATCGTGGTGCGTGAAGAGTTTGTATTACGTGTACCAAAAGGTTTAGATTTAGCTAAATGCGCACCTATTTTATGTGCAGGTATCACAACCTATTCACCACTTCGTACTTGGAATGTGGGTCCGGGCAGTCGTGTGGCTGTAATCGGCTTAGGTGGTTTAGGCCACATGGCAATTAAAATTGCAGCGGCAATGGGCGCACATGTGACGGCTATTAGCCGTAGCGATAAGAAAAAACAGCAGGTGCTATCGTATGGCGCAAAAGAGTTATTAGTCTCAAGCGACGAAGCGGCGATGCAAGCACATGCTAATCAATTTGATCTCATTATAAATACCATACCTGTAAAGCATGACTTTACACCTTACATGCCATTACTTGATATTGATGGTACGCAAGTCTTGGTTGGTCAAGTGGGTGAGCTTGCTGAGTCAAACTCAGTTCCAATGTTATTGGGGCGCCGTCGTGTTGCCGGTTCATTGATTGGAGGGATAGCGCAAACACAAGAGATCTTAGATTTCTGTGCCTTACATAATATTCTTCCGGAAGTTGAAATGATCAAAATGGACGAAATTAATGATGCCTTCGATAAATTAAAACAAGGTGATATGGCCTCACGTTTTGTCATTGATATGTCATCATTAGACGTGTGATAACAAAGCCGTAAGTTGACACTAAAACGCGAGCCTCTTTAGGCTCGCTTTTATGTGTTTAATGACTTGTTTTTTATTTTTTAACCCTCATTATAGAGGGGTTATCCGCTTAATTTATTGGTTTCTCTTTGTTACGGTTTTTTTCAGTCATTATATTGCTATTTACTGTGCTCTTTAGTGCACAGAGCTTAGCTGCGCCTTCGACTGATTCGCCACTGGTTGCCACTAAATTTTATCAGCTTGAATTAACGAAACCCCCTATCATTGCCCATAAACAGGTTATTGTTCATCCAAAGCCTTTAGAAAAGTCGGGTTTTGATACTTTATTACCCCGACTTACAGCCAGTAATTCATCCTTATTTCTTTACCATAGTCAGGTAGATCCTGATTATGAGTTATTGATTGAGTTTTTCGCTGAAAACTGGGGTAAAGCACATTTCTTAGCACCTCCTAAAAGAGCACAGACTGTTCCTTGGTTTGCTATTACGAGTGCGCGAAAATCACGTATTAGTGGCTGGAAAGACGCTAATCTTATTTATAAAGCCCGCGCTACATACCACAGCTAAACGACTTCCTTCGTCATTTTTTTATTTTAGGAATTAATTTTACCGGCTTAATAGAGTCGGAAGGAAGTCTTGTATGTCAAAGAAAAAAAAGCCGACGTTTTGGCGTCGACTAAAAATGAGCTATGCCGCTATGATAGCTGCCTGCATTTTATTATCTATCAGTGCGCTACCTAATTTATACCCAAATAAATCGTGGTTACACATCGAGCAACCTGAACAGGTTGTATCACTGCAAATGGTGACTAATTCGCTAAATCAACAGGGTTTTAAGGTAGACAAAGCGAATGATTCAGCTAATCAGTTGGCTATTTTATTAAATGAGCCAACACAAAGTGCCAATGCGCTGAGCTTTATTAAAACAGCGTACCCCACCTTAAATAGCAAAATTGTTGAGCATGCCACAAGCCCTCAATGGTTACAGCAGTTAGGCTTATCGCCAATAAAGCTCGGGCTAGATTTAAACGGTGGCGTGCTATTCGTGCTTGATGTTGATTTAGATAAAGCGATGCAAGAGCACCTAAGTAGTGTCTATCAGCAAACTAAGTTAGTACTTCGCAAAGAAAAAGTACGCGGCATTCGTGCCAGTGAAGTGAAAGGCGGCATTGAACTGCACGTTTTACCCAGTGGTGAAAATAACCTGGCTGGCTTAGTCGCCACGTTACAAGCGCAATTTAAAGGCCTCGTGCAAACTAAATCAACCAGTAATAATTTAACCACGGCGTTTTTGCATTTTGATGAGCAAAGCCGCAGTGAGTTTGATAAACAAGTGATGGCGCAGAGCTTAACAACATTACGAGGACGTATTGAAGAGCTCGGTATTACTGAAGCGGTAACACAGAGACAAGGCAAGCAGCGTATCCGCATAGAGTTACCCGGTGTGCAAGACCCCGCAGAGGCAAAGCGGATCATTGGTGCGACAGCAACCCTTGATTTTTATCAGGTTGTTGAAGTCGGTGGCAAAGCCTTTAATGTACAAGGTGGCGGAGTTGTTAACCTTAACCCTGTCGCTATTTTTTCGGGGGACCATATTAATAACGCCAATGTGGGCAAAGATGAGTGGGGGAAACCGCTTGTTCAGTTGAGTTTAGATTCGCAAGGTGGCGATGCGATGTCTGCTTTTTCAAAACGCAACATTGGTAAACCCATGGCCACCGTTTACTCAGAGTATTCGCGAAACGCCAATGGCGAAGTGATTAAAAAAAGTGAAGTGATTAATATCGCCAATATTGCTCAACATTTAAGTTCACGCTTTAGTATCACTAATATGAAAAGCCCACAAGCGGCCTACGATTTAGCATTGTTATTGCGTGCAGGTTCGCTCACAGCACCCGTTACAATAGTCCAAGAGCAAACGATAGGGCCAAGCTTAGGTGCTGAGAATATTGAGCATGGCCTTGCTGCATTAATGCTGGGTATAGGTATTACTCTTGCTTTTATGGCGCTGTGGTATCGCCGCTTAGGGCTTATTGCCAATATTGCTTTATTACTTAATTTAACGGCACTAGTGGGGTTAATGTCATTATTACCGGGCGTTGTACTCACGCTACCTGGCATTGCGGGCTTAGTGTTGACCATAGGTATGGCCGTTGATACTAATGTGATTATTTTCGAGCGTATTAAAGAAGAAAAACGCAAAGGTAGACCCACCTATCAAGCCATTGAGCAGGGTTATAATCAAGCATTTTCCACCATTTTTGACGCAAACGTAACAACCATGATTACGGCGATTATTTTGTATGCAGTCGGGTATGGCCCCGTCAAAGGATTTGCCATTACGTTAGCACTTGGCTTACTCACCAGTGTGTTCACCGGTGTGTATATTTCAAAAGCACTTAGCCAAACACTGTATATTAAATTAACGAATTTAGCGGGGGCAAAAGCATGAGCTGGTCTACATTAACAGCAGCAAGTAAAGCGCGCGTTTTAGGATTACTTCTAAGCTGTGCGCTAGTGATAAGTAGCCTTGGGGTGTTATCGGTTAAAGGGTTAAACTTTGGACTTGATTTTACAGGGGGCTATATCACAGATATTAGCACCGAATCGGTTACCTCGATTGCAGACTTAACAGCAAAGCTAAGCCCTGAGGTCGTCGATAAACTAATAATAAGCAAAGCAGGCGATCATCACTTTGTTTTAAGACAAGCCCCAGACCTTAATACAACGGCTAATTGGCAGGCAGAGCTTAGCCAGCAAGGCATTGACTTTAAAGTGCTTTCAACTTCATTTTTAGGGTCTCAAGTGGGTGATGAGTTATTTGAGCAAGGTTGTTTAGCACTTTTTGCCGCACTTATCGCAATTATGGTGTATTTAGCCGTGCGTTTTGAATGGCGACTGGCTGTGGGCTCAGTGGTCGCACTATTACATGACTTAATTTTGGTGCTAGGTTTGTTTTCGTTATTAGGGCTTGAGTTTAATTTAACCGTGCTGGCGAGTTTATTAGCTATCATTGGTTACTCATTAAATGACTCAATCATTGTTGGCGACAGGGTCAGGGAGCTTTTACGTATTCAATCAGGTAGTCAGCGCATTGATACTCATGTGGTGATCAACGATGCAATAGGCTCCACACTCACTCGCACATTAATTACCTCAGGTACAACTCTTGCGACCATCGCATGTATATGGCTGTTAGCCGGTGCTGCATTAACCGGGTTCGCGATTGCCTTATTTGTCGGCATTGTGGTGGGAACATTTTCATCAATTTGTATTGCTGCCACGTTACCGCAGTTATTGGGTCTGAGTAGCGATAATTACACGCAAACTTTAGATGATAAAACCCAAGCTTACATTGATATGCCTTAACCACACTTGCGCAGGGTTAATCATGATTAACCCTGCGCTTTTTTAAACTTAGCACGCGCAATATAAAGCACCAATCAGATAAGCTAATGAGCTATTGCTAACATATTCAAACCATATCAGTTCAGTTACAAAAATCGTAAAACAGGGTAGAATGCGCATTTTACGTTTTAGCTGCTTTGATATGAATAAAACACACGTTATAGAACACCTTCGTTTCGCCTTAGAATCGCAATTACACCGTGCTAAAGAAGCGGCAAAAGCGGCTCATGATGCTGCCACCCATGAAGAAAGTGTGGCCGAAACTCAATACGACACCCTAGGATTAGAGGCGGCCTATTTAGCTCAAGGTCAAGCTGAACGAGTGAATGAATGTTACCGTGATATTCAAGCGTTTAATACGGTATTCAAAGAAACAAAATTTCCGAAAGTTCGCGAAGGGGCATTGGTCTCTCTTATTGATGATCAAGACCAGCAAAAATGGTTCTTTATTGGTCCAAGTTCTGGTGGCTTATCAGTGACAGTTAAAGAGCACACGATTTATGTTGTGACTCGCGAAGCACCCTTAGGTAAAAAATTGCTTGGTAAAAAAGTGGATGACGAAGTCGAACTTGTCATAGGCGACAAAAAGCAGTTTTATACCATTGATAAGTTAATTTAAACACACTGATTTTTAATTAGTAAATTTCATCTTTAAGTGAAAAATATCTCGTTGGTAACTCCTCGCAAAACACTCTATAAATCACATCAAGCTTAGCGCTTATACCCACACGCTTAATCAATCTAAATGATTTTGCATTATTGCGGGTTGGTATCATAAGCACCCATCTAGTTGAGTGAATTTTAGCCTCATGCATTCACTTAATTGGTTGGGTGTTTTTTCATTATTAAAGACTTATTATAGGAAAAGTCGTGTTTAAAACCTTGATTGTGGTTGATAACAACGAGCAGCGTATTGCTCAAAACTTTGAAAATGTGATCACTTTTGATACTTACCTACGTGATTACCCAAAACATAACGAACCCAAAACACGTATTTTAAATCTGTGCGATACAGGACAGTATTTAAGTAAGGGTTACTATTGTTCTTTACTTGCAGAAGCAAGACAACACCAAGTATTACCCAGCGTAAAAACCATTAATGCATTACGTTCAGATGAGCACAGCTCTCGCCACATGCAATTACAAGGTCGCACCGTATTTTTTGGGCAAACACATTGCGAAGACGATATTAAAGCAACTAAAGCATTGTTTTCACAATACCCTGCGCCAATACTGGTGTGTGACGAGCAAGGTGTAGTGAAACAAGGTGCTATTGCGGCGCTTGATGACGACGCGTTTGCCGAATTTGTAAAACAGTTAAGCAGCTTCACAGAATCTGTCTGGCGTATTCACGATAAAAAACGCCGTTACCGCTGGGATATGGCGATTTTGGTTGATCACCAAGAAAAAGTACCACCCAGTGATAAAGACGCCATTGCAAAATTTATTAAAGCGGCAGCTAAGCATGGCATTTATGCACAAGCACTGACTTTTGATGAAATTACCAGTATTGCGCAATACGACGCACTATTTATTCGTCAAACAACGGCGATTGACCACCCAACTTATCGATTAGCAAGTAAAGCACAAAGCTTAGGGCTTGTGGTAATTGATGACGCAGAGTCAATTTTACGCTGCTGTAATAAAGTGTACTTACACGATGCCTTTAATTATCAAAAAGTGCCAAGTTTAAAAACACATGTGGTAGCTGATACATCAACAGACACCATTGAAAACTTAGAAACAAACTTTACGTACCCATTGGTGCTAAAGATGCCAGAGGGGTCATTCTCTAAAGGGGTGTTTAAAGTTCAGAACCGTGAAGAGCTGATTGCAAAACTCACGGAGCTTTTTGAGTTCAGTGCTCTAGTGCTAGCACAAGAGTATATGTACACAGAGTATGACTGGCGTGTAGGGGTATTAAATGGTCGCGCGATTTATGCATGCCGTTATTTAATGGCGCGTAATCATTGGCAAATTTACAACCATGATGCAAAACGCTTTTTTTCAGGTGGATTTGAAACTCTCCCGACTTTTGAGTTACCGAAAGTGGTATTAGATGCGGCATTAAAAGCCTGTAAAACAGTGGGTAAAGGTTTGTATGGCGTTGATGTAAAAGAACATCAAGGGCGCGCGTACGTACTTGAAGTAAACGATAACCCAAGCATTGATCACAAAGTAGAAGATGCCTACCTTGGCGATGAGCTTTATATGATCATTATGGACGAATTTAAGCAACGCCTTGAAGCACGAGGCCGAGGTTAAATGAAGACATCACATTGCCAAATCCGGTTTGCGAAAGTATCGGATTTGGCGGCACTTGTTGCCATTGAAGAGCAAAGCTTTAGTCAAGATAGATTAAGCAGTCGCAGCTTAAAGCGCTGGCTTTCAGCAAGCCATGGTTTGTTAATGGTTGCTGAAGTTAACGGTGAATTGGTCGGTTATGGCCTTGTGTGGTGTCATAAAGGCACGCGGTTAGCGCGGTTGTACTCATTGGCCGTCCTTGCGAGCCAACAAGGTAAAGGGGTGGCTTCGCAGCTGCTAATTGCTCTTGAAAACGAGACTGTAAAACGAGGTCGTAGTTTTATGCGACTAGAGGTTGCAGTCAATAATCAGGCCGCAATTCGTTTATACGAAAAGCATGGTTATCATGTGTTTGGTCATTACAGTGATTATTATGATGATCACAGTGATGCGCTACGAATGCAAAAAACGATTCGTCGTAATACCGCCTTTAATGCTGATAAACACACACCGTGGTATCAACAAACCACTGAATTTACCTGTGGTCCCGCGGCATTACTAATGGCTATGTCGTCGCTTAATAATACGCCAATGAGCCAATTAAAAGAACTTGATATTTGGCGTGAGGCAACCACCATTTTTATGACCTCGGGTCACGGTGGCTGCCATCCGCTGGGTTTAGCACTTGCAGCGATGAAACGTGGATTTAAGGCTGATGTTGTTTTAAATACCCGTGAATCATTGTTTATCGATGGTGTGAGAAGTGAAAAGAAAAAAGCAATTTTACACACAGTGCATAACCAATTTGTTGCTGAAGCTATCGTTGCGAAAATGCCTGTACGCTATCAAGAACTAACCCTCAACGATATTGAAACATGGCTAGCGGCGGGTAAAGCGGTGGTTTTACTCATTAGTACATATCGCTTTGATGGTAAAAAATCACCACATTGGGTGTGCGTAACGCATGTGGATGAGCATTGCTTATATGTTCATGACCCATTTTGTGAAGACAAAAAGCAACTCGCCATTGATTGCCAACATGTGCCAATAGCAAAAGCCGATTTTAGTAAAATGGCCAGCTTTGGATCATTGCGGTTAAGCACCGCGATGGCGTTTTCTTTATAATTATTAATTCAAATATTTGGAAGTACAGTGACACTGAATAGTCTATTTGATATTGCCCCTTACTCTTGGTCTGCAATTGGTAGTGCTGCATTTTGTGGTGCGATCATTGGTATGGAGCGCCAATTGCGCGGAAAGCCAGTGGGTATTCGCACCTCGGCGCTTATTGTTCTAGGGACCTATTTATTCTTAGCCACCGCGTTTATGTTACATGGTGATGTAATTGACCACTCTCGTGTAGTTGGGCAAATAATTACAGGTATTGGCTTTTTGGGTGCCGGCGTCATGCTGGCAAAAGATGGCGCAGTGGTGGGTGTTACTTCAGCTGCAACCATTTGGGTATTAGCGTCTATCGGTGTCGTAATTGCCACTGATAACCTTATGGCCGCTATTAAGCTTTCGGTATTGGTTGTGGTTATTTTATACGGTGTTGATGTACTGGAAGCGAAGTTTAAAAGTTTAGGCCGGGGTGTTCACGCACAAGTAAAACGCTATTCAAAATTGTATTATCGCAAAGAAAAATAGTTTTAGAAATTAGAAATCAAACATTAGATATTTGATCTGACTCCGATAAAGTAGGATCCTTTTTGGAGTCAGATCAATTTGAATTTAGATTTTGAGTCGGAAAAATGTAATGACAACTTGTTACTCAATAAAGTCAGCTAATTTACAAGATTTATTACTTGTAGATAGCCAAATTCCTGAGTTTGATGGCAGAAATACGCTAAGTAAATTACACGCAAAGTTGGCTGGTCGTGAGCATCTTGTTTTAGTCGCGTATATTGATAATGAGCCTGTCGCGTATAAGCTCGGTTATGGGTTAGATAATAATACCTTTTATAGTTGGCTTGGTGCCGTGTTGCCAAAGTGCCGAGGGATGGGAATTGCTCAAGCTTTATTAGCAGCACAAGAAATGTGGGTGAAAGAGCATAATTACGATGCAATTAATGTGAAATCAATGAATCGTTTTCCTGCGATGCTAAGTCTGTTGATAAAAAATGGCTATACCATAGCGGGTTATGAAGACAGGGGTAACCCGCACAATAGCAAAATTATATTCAGCAAAGAGCTTGCACCCAATTAAGTTAGTTTGTCTCAATAATTTAAAAAGCGTCGCTTACACTAACTATTCCCATTTGCAATAATATTAAATCCTTTCGAGTGATTAAACTGGTCGCTACCTGCGTTAAAAATGTCTGATTTACGACTGCATGGATGCAGGAGGTAGAGCAATGCAGGAGCAATTGCTGAGAATAACTAAATAACTAAATAACTAAATAACTAAATAACTAAATTTTTGCCTTGTTATCAAACGAAGTTTTATTCGCTCAAAATTATTCACTTAATTAAGCAAATTAGTATGAGTTGGCTTTTGAAGCGTTGTTTTATGGTATTGAATAGCGTTACCCAAATAGCTTACGTCTTACCACTGTTCTATATTCACTGGGTGTTTGCGACAGTACCTTCTTAAATACACGGGTTAAATGTCCTTGGTCATTATAGCCAACTTCAAGTGCCACCTCTTGGATTGATAAATTAGAAGACGCGAGTAATTCTTTCGCGCTTTGTACACGTAACTGCTGCCAATATTCAATCGGAGTTTGGCTGGTGGCTTGGCGAAAACGTCGGGTAAACGTTCGATAGCTTAAACTAAATTGGGCTGCAATTTCCTGTAAGGTGAGCTCAGATGTTAGATTGTTTTTAAGCCAAAACTGGATCTGTGCAATTAATTCGTCTGGGTGTTTATCAACAGCACCTTCTAAATAACGCTGGTCTTCGTAAGGTTTTCGAATTTCATGGGAGAAGTTACGCTCTACATGTTGTGCGGCTTCTCGGCCATAATACTGGCTAATTATATGCACAATGACATCGGCTAAGGCATTTAAACTGGCAACGGTATACATACGCTCAGACTGGGTAATAAAGAAGTCAGGCTTTAACTGTACATTAGGGTAATCTCGTTTAAATTGTTCAGCATAATGCCAATGCGTTGTGGCTGGGTGACCGTTTAATAAACCTGCTTCTGCTACTAAGCAATTACCTGTTCCTACGCCCACTATATGGCTCCCTTGCAGCCACGAATCAGCGAGCCAATTAACAAGGCGAGGATGTTTACTCACCACAGGTCGAGGGTTACGCCAAATACCTGGAACAATAATTAAATCGCTATATGGCGCTGTGTCGGGGTCGCTGTCGGGCATTATGGCAAGCCCCGTTCTGTTTGCAATCGGTTTTACTGTGCTGGCAACTAAATTGATATTAAGCGGGGTAAATTCATCGTACCGGTGATGACTTTTCGCAAAAGCTTCACCCGCCCTAAGCATTTCTATAGGTAGAGTAAGACTTGTAATGAGTAGGTGAGGGTACACTAAAATACTAATTTCGATAGCGTTTGCATGTTTACCGTGTGTCACTTTTATTGCTCCGACCAGTTGTTTTTGGCCTATTATGCATGTTATTTGGCTATTAAAGCACAAGGCTACCTAGTTAATCCATTTAAACTTAAGCAATTCTCGTAACACGTTTCTCAAGGTTATTTATGACAGCATTACCCGTTATTGTTGGTATGGGTGGTATTAATGCCGCTGGCCGCACTTCTTTTCATCAAGGTTATCGTCGTATCGTGTTAGACAGCTTAGATGCAACAGCCCGTCAGGAGACATTTTTAGGCTTAGCGACGTTAATGAATTTAGTAACACTGACCGACGGCGTTTTAAAAGATGCTGAAGGCAACGTTATTAACGAAGCTGATATTGAAGCACAATTCGGCGAACAAGTATTAGCAGGTACGCTAATCCGTAAAATTGAAAAAAATCACTTTGACGTTGATGCAACTCCATGGCAACAAAAAATGACGCTGACAGCGTCTGACGAGCAGCAAATTGTGTTTGAAACTCGTCGTCGTGATTTACCAACGCCAGTACCTGCAAGTTGGCAGGTTGAAGATCTCAGCGATAAAAAAGTAAAAGTAACCATTAGTGCCGACCTTGCTATTAAGCACGACAGCACCCGTGACAACCCGATTAAAGCCGCAGGTCAATTACCTACAGGTTTTGATCCAGCGACCATGTATAACAGTCGTTACCAACCACGAGGCCTACAAGCGACCATTTTTGCGGCAACCGATGCCATTCACTCTACAGGGCTTGCATGGCAGCATGTTATGAATAGTGTTGAGCCTGATCAAATTGGTACATATTCGGCCTCGGTAGCAGGGCAAGTGGATGACGAAGGGTTTGGTGGCTTAATTCGTGCGAGACAACAGGGCGACCGCGTAAGCACCAAACAATTAGCACTTGGCTTAAATACCATGTCGACTGATTTCATTAATGCGTATGTGACTGGTAATGTTGGAACAACGTTCACCACATCGGGTGCGTGTGCCACCTTTTTATACAACCTACGCGCTGCTGTTAACGATATTCAAGCTGGTCGCACCCGCGTTGCGATTGTTGCATCTGTTGAATGCGCCATTACGCCTGAAATTGTCGAAGGCTTTGGTAATATGAGCGCACTTGCTAACGAAGAAGGCCTAAAACGTCTTGATAATACCGATGTGGTAGATCATCGACGTACCAGTCGTCCATTTGGTGAAAACTGTGGTTTTACTATTGGTGAAGGCGCACAGGTGGCAATTTTAATGGATGATGCGCTTGCACTCGAACTCGGTGCTGATATTCAAGGCTCTGTTGCCGATGTATTTGTAAATGCCGACGGTATTAAAAAGTCAATTACAGCACCGGGCCCAGGTAACTATATTACAATGGCTAAATCGGTCGCGCTTGCCAGCAGTATTGTTGGTCAAGAAGCCGTACAAAAGCGCAGCTTTATTTTAGCGCATGGTTCTAGCACACCTCAAAATCGTGTAACAGAGTCTCTTATTTATCATAAAGTAGCTGAAACATTTGCGATTGATAGCTGGAAAGTGGCCGCGCCAAAAGCGTATGTTGGCCACACAATTGCACCGGCAAGTGGTGATCAACTTGCCATGGCGTTAGGCGTGTTTAGTCATAATATTATGCCGGGTATTACCACTATTGATAAAGTGGCCGATGATGTTTATAGCCAGCATTTAGATATTCGCACAGCGCACTATCAATGTGATGCAATGGATATCGCTTTTATAAACTCAAAAGGGTTTGGTGGTAATAATGCAACCGCCACAGTGCTGTCGCCAAACGTGACAATGCAAATGCTTACAAAGCGTCATGGCGATGCAAAAATGGCTCAGTACCAAGACCGCAATACCCATGTTGCACAAGCACAAAATGAATATAAGCAACAAGCCGACTTAGGCCATTATGAGCTTATTTATCGTTTTGGTGATGGTTTAATTGATGAAAACGACATTGTTATTAATGAAGAATCGATGACTATCCCAGGTTTTGACAAAGCGATAGCGTTCAACAAATCGAATCCTTATAAGGATATGTATTAAGATCAAGACATGTTTAAGCACATTCTTGACAGCAAGGCGCTTTTAAAGCGCCTTTTTTCGTTTCCCAAAAAATACACCTTATTTTTAGCTCCTAAATCGTGTAAGAAAATTTAGTTTAAAAGAGCGTATTTAACTCTATCACTCTACTTATAAATATATTTTTAAGGGACATGTAGCCGCGTTGTAGTGATTCAGTATTGGTATAATTTACGCGTTAAAGGTAATAATTCACACTTTTGCCTGTTTGTATCAACGCCGTGCTGACAGTATTCTTAATGCGCTCACTTTTTAGGCTTAATCTTGAAACACTCTATCTCTTCACTTGAAAAAACGGCACTGGCTATTTGCTTGACTGTTGCACTGATCGCTGTTGTTTTACCTAATTTAATGACAGAACAAGTTCAGCCGATGATTTCTAAAGCATTGGCACACATAGGCAGCGGCTTCTTTTTGTTAATTAACTTTTTATTATTTGCAGTAATAATACTTGCGTTTAGTCCATTGGGAACTCGTAAAATAGGGGGTGAGAATGCACGCATTGAATATTCAAATTTTGGGTGGTTTGCCATGCTTTTTGCTGCGGGAATGGGCTCTGGATTGGTTTTTTGGGGAGTCGCTGAGCCTGCGCTGCATTCATTGAGCCCACCCTTAAAGCAAAGTTTATACCCCGATAGATTAGCAAGTAGTCTTGCATTAACGCTGGTCAATTGGGGCGCACATGCGTGGGCATTATATGCGGTGTTTGCCATCGTGTTAGGTGGTTTAACTCAATACAGCGGTAAATCTGGTGACATGTGCGCGCCTGTAATGAGTGCAATTGGCAATAAGGTAGATAAACAGGGGCAACTTACTCTCTGTTTTGTGGTTAAGTTGATTGCCGTATTTGCCATTTTTTTTGGTGTGGTTGGTACCATTGCTAATTCTACATTACTGATCAGCAAAGGAGTTGAGCTTGAGTTAAACATAACTTCGCCGGCTTTAATTGGCTCTCTAATAGTGGGGGTGCTCTTCATTATTTATACCGTATCGGCAAAGTTTGGTATTAGGCGCGGTGTGCAATCGTTAAGTATATTTAATGTAATTTTGGCGTTTACTCTATTAATTTGGCTTTTGTGTGTCGTGCCTATAGCGCCAATTATACAGATAGCCTTAGATGGTACAGGTTATTACATACAACTGCTTGTAACGGGTACTTGGCAGTTTGATAGCCAGTTAAATAACTCATATTGGGCGAATCGATGGACTTATAATTACTACTTTTGGTGGTTAGCATGGGGACCATTCGTGGGTGTTTTTTTAGCGAGAATTAGCCAAGGACGAGCTGTTTGGCAGTTTGTTTTAGCTGTTGTCTGCATTCCCACGGTTGTAACAATTATTTGGTTTTCTGCATTTTCTGGTGCAGCAATTGAATGGGATAAACTGAATCAATCGGGTATTTTATTGGCTATAAAAGATGATTATAGCCAAGGGCTGTTTGTTTTTTTTCATCAATTAGGTTGGCAAGGTACGGTATTCATTTGGGCTAGTTTGCTGCTGTTACTTGTGTTTGTTGCGACATCAGCAGACTCTGCAATTTTAGTTATTAAGCAGCTAGTGGAGCGTGAAAACTCGCAGGGGATTACTTTATATGCTTGGTGCTTAGCTTTGTTTTTATGTAGTTATGTATTGTTGCTTCAGCACGATGAGCTACTAAATAGAAGTGTAGCGATTCTTGGGGCACTGCCTTTTTTGATAATTTTTATTTTACAGTTTGTTGGGTTTTTAAAAGAATTTGTTCGTGACTTGTGTAAGTAAGCTATTCAACATTTTTTACAGTCGTCATTGATTGTCAGTTATTTGTAAGAGGTGGTTAAAGAAGAGTCGCAGTGAGTGTGCCGCAAAATTTTGTCACGGTGAAAGCGTGTGAGGAAATCCCGTCTTGCTGGCTGACTCTTTAAAGTAAATAGTGAGTGCCGGCTTCTAAGTGATCTAATAGGCTAGCTATCTGCGCTGCAACCGCATTGATTCTTACACTCTGCATCCATGCCCTTTACCGCGAAGGTAAAGTTACAGCACGCTTGTAATTTAGTTTTAAGTTGTTCGCGACCGCGTTTGATGCGTGATTTAACCGCTGGCAGGCTCAATTTATATTTGTCGGCAATTTGTTGTTGTTTGAGTTGCTGCAACTCGCTGTCGATAAGTATGTTGCTAACATGGGCGGGTAAATCTTGAATTAACGTGTTAATACAGCGGTTGAGTTGCTGCTCACTGTAAGCAGCTGCCCAGTCTACCTCAGGCGCATGCAGTTGCTCTAGTTCGTCGCTACTACTATTGGGACGTTTACTGCGGTAGTAATCAATTATGGCGTGACGGCAGATTTGATAAAGCCAGGGCTGTAGCTTGTCGGCGGCACTAAGGCTGTCGATATTGTTAAGCACTTTAATAAAGACATCTTGCAGTATGTCTTCAGCCATCGCTTGGTCGTTCACTTTGCTGGCGATAAATCCCAGCAGTTGCTGGTGGAATTGCTTCCAGATATTTTCAATCATAATTAGGCTTCGTCCATACTAAGGCATCAGCACCTAACTGCTGTTGCCTTGATATTTATGACAGCTTAACAGCAGCTGTTTTTTGTATTTGGGTTACAGCTCTTACAATGGCAGGGCTGTAAGGTTTGGCACTCATTGTTAGCACAGTTGCAGTTACAATTACAGCTACTGTCACAGTCATTGTTACAGTTACTTTCATTGTTACAGACACAGGGCTCGTCGCAGTTACTGCTAGTGGCGGGGTTACCGGTGTTGTTAGTTGTACTCATTGTCTTGCTTCCTTATATTGTGATTAAACATTCACTTCACTACTAGAGACGCAAGCGAGAGAAAAAGGATGCACGTATTTATCGCAAGAGCGCTCACATTAGAGGTTACTTGCGCTTTAAATTAGGTAATTTCGTGAGGGGGGGAGGTGAAAATTTATTTATTTACAAGAACTTGTTGTTGAAGAAGTCTTAAAAATATAACTGCCATGTTGCAATAAAATCGACTTATAATTTTTGAGGATATACTTTAATAGTTGTGGGTGAGTATTTTCAGCTACTTTGATTCTCAGGTAAGTAAGTTATTGACAAAAGCAAGGCTCCAACCGTTAGCGCCTATCTGTTTGCTTTGTTGAAAGCGTGTGAGGAAGTTATATCCTCACACTAAGTACACTACAGGTGACGGTGATGAAACTCTAAATGTTCATCAATAAAGCTACTAATAAAATAGTAACTGTGATCATAGCCAGCATGCATATTTATTTCAGCGGGGTAATCTTTTTCATTGACGACCAAAAACAAGTTTTCTGTTCTTAGTTGTTCAACTAAAAAGTTGTCAGCTTCGCCTTGATCAATACGCAGCGGTAAATAATCTTCTGGGCTTGCTTGTTTCATGAGCTCGCAGCTATCGTAATTGCGCCACGCCGCTTTGTCATTCCCTAAGTAATGAGTAAATGCCTTTTCACCCCATGGGCAATTAATAGGGTTGACGATAGGGCTAAATGCGCTTGCGCTGACAAACTGTTTTGGATTTTTAAGCGCAATCATTAGGGCGCCGTGCCCTCCCATTGAGTGACCTGCAATCGCTTTTTTATCAGTAACAGGGAAGTGCGCTTCAATTAACGCTGGCAACTCAGTCACAACATAATCATACATATTGTAATGTACATTGTAGGGGGCTTGTGTTGCGTTAATATAAAAGCCTGCGCCTTGACCAAAATCGTAGCTTTCGTCGTCAGGTACGGTGTCGCCGCGTGGGCTGGTATCAGGTGCGACAATAGCAATGCCCAGTTCGGCGGCTTTTTTAAAGGCACCGGCTTTTTGCATAAAGTTTTCATCAGTACAAGTAAGGCCTGACAACCAATACATCACAGGTACTTTATTGGTTTCACTTGCACCCGGTGGTAAAAATATAGCAAAACGCATTGCGCAGTGTGTACTGCTCGCTTGATGCGTGTATTGCTTATGCCAACCACCGCTGACTTTTGTTGAGCTTATATTTTCGAGCATATCAGCATCCTTGAAAATGAAAGCGCCTTTTTAAATCAAGGCGCTTATTAATGATTAGTAATGAATAACAGAGCGGATACTCTTACCTTCGTGCATTAAGTCAAAGGCTTCATTAATATCTTCAAGTTTCATGGTGTGTGTGATGAAGTCATTAAGTGCAAATTCACCCTTCATATATCGTTCTACGATTTCAGGTAACTCAGAACGGCCTTTTACTCCACCAAATGCGCTACCACGCCATACGCGGCCTGTTACAAGTTGGAATGGGCGTGTTGAAATTTCTTGGCCTGCGCCTGCAACACCAATAATAACTGATTCACCCCAGCCTTTATGACAACACTCAAGTGCAGAGCGCATTACGTTTACGTTACCAATACACTCAAATGAGAAATCGACACCGCCGTCGGTCATTTCAACAATCACTTCTTGAATTGGTTTATCGAAATCATTTGGATTGATCAAATCTGTGGCGCCAAGCTTAGTAGCCAGTTCAAATTTGCTGGTATTAATATCAATACCGATAATACGACTAGCGCCTGCCATTTTTGCACCGATAATGGCAGATAAACCAATGCCGCCAAGACCAAATATAGCAACCGTGTCACCTTGTTGTACTTTAGCAGTTTTAGTAACCGCCCCCATACCTGTTGTTACGCCACAGCCAAGTAGGCAAATTTCTTCAAGCGGGGCTTCTTTACTCACTTTTGCGAGTGAAATTTCAGGAAGTACAGTGTATTCAGAAAACGTTGAGCAACCCATATAATGATAAATTGGTTGACCGTCTTTATAAAAACGAGTGGTGCCATCTGGCATTAAACCTTTACCTTGTGTTTCACGAACAGCTGAACACAGGTTTGTTTTACCCGATTTACACATCTTACACTCGCCACATTCAGCGGTGTAAAGAGGAATGACGTGGTCGCCGACTTCAACGTGAGTTACACCTTCACCCACAGCCTCTACAATACCGCCGCCTTCATGGCCGAGAATAGCAGGGAAAATACCTTCAGGATCTTCACCAGATAAAGTGAATGCGTCTGTGTGACAAACACCGGTTGCTACAATTTTTACAAGCACTTCGCCTTTTTTAGGCATCATCACATCGACTTCTTCAATCGATAGAGGTTGGTTTGGTCCCCAAGCAATTGCTGCTTTTGATTTAATAAAATCAGTCATAACGTTCCCTTATTTGTAGGTAGTAGATAATTAACATAGACTATTTTATTTATTTCTCAATGGATGATAATCTTCGATTTATTAAAACACTTTTACAGTATGGTAATAATGAATCGTTGGCATGGAATTGATGAGTTTTTAGCCGTCGCTGAAACAGGCAGCTTTACTAAAGCAAGTCGATTATTAGGGATGTCAGTGGCGCATGTCAGTCGCTATGTGAGCCAATTAGAAGAGCGTTTAAATACGCAATTGCTTACTCGGACAACACGCAAGGTGGTACTTACCCAAGAAGGTGAAGTGTTTGCTCATCAAACTAAACAATTGCAAAATGCGATGGACGACGCCACGGCACTTTTGGCTGAGCAGCAACTGACACCAAAAGGGACAATTAAATTAACTGCACCAGTGATGTATGGCGAAAGCTACATTATGCCTGCTGTCCATACATTTATGCAGAAACATCCTGATATTGAAGTTATTAGTCACTTGAGCAATGAACAAGTCAATTTATTAGATGAGGGGTTTGATCTGGCGATTCGGTTAGGGCATTTAAAGGATTCATCATTAAAGGCCAGACGAATAAGTCAGCGACGTTTAGTGATTTGTTGTAGCCCAGACTATATCAATAACTATGGTCAGCCTCATAGTGTGAGTGAACTTCATCAGCACCACTGTTTAATTGGAAATAACAGTTACTGGCGTGTGAAAGATCAACTTCAAGATAAACATATTAAAGTGGCGGGTCGATTACAGTGTAATAGTGGCTGGGCTTTGGTTGATGCTGCTATTAAAGGTTTAGGCATTGTGCAGCTACCAGATTATTACGTGGATAAATATTTGCAGTCAGGTCAATTAGTCGCGGTGCTTTCCAATGTTGCCCCCGCACCTGAAGGCGTTTGGGGGGTATATCCGCCAAGGCAATTTATTGCAACTAATGTAAAAGCATTATTAGACCACTTAATAGAGACTGTTCAAGTATCAGATTTATAATTATTTTTTACAAATTCGATAATCCCATCATGGCTAAATATATGCTAACATGAGCGCATATTTAGCCCTTATAAAACCTATAATTACTTATGTTTCAACCTGTTAGCCTTTTTATAGGGCTGAGATATAGCCGCTCCTCAAAGGGCAACGCCTTTATCTCTTTTATTTCGTTTTTTTCTATTGCGGGCATTGCTATCGGTTTAATGGCTCTATTTACCGTAAGCTCTGTGATGAATGGTTTTGAAAATAACCTCAAGACTAATATGTTAGGTTTGATCCCGCATATTGAAGTGGACGCTAAGTCACAGTCTAAAGAAGCCATGTCGCGTATTAAGTCACAGCTGTCGGAGTCTCCTGCTGTAAAACAAGTCAATTTGTATCGTCATGGAGAGGCTATTTTACAAACTAATCAAGACCTTCATGGTGTGCTCTTACAAGGCTTATATGATGATGGGAGCTCGTTATATAACATTAAAGAAAAAATAGTGGCAGGTAATTGGTCACTAGTCATGGATGAAAATTATCACATAGCAATAAGTCGTTATTTAAGTCGTAAACTGGGTATTTCGTTGGGTGATAAAGTACGAGTGATCATGCCAAATGCAAGCACCTATACTCCGCTTGGTCGAGTACCTAGCCAGCGTTTATTTACGGTTGCAGCGCTGTACGAAACACAATCTGAAATCGATATGTCACTTGCATTTACTAGCGGCTATTCATTGCAGCGTGTTTTAAAGCTCTCACAATCAGTTGCCCCTAATTTGAGTGTTTCTTTGCATGAACCATTTG
The DNA here is from genome assembly GCF_016464045.1 of Pseudoalteromonas sp. bablab_jr011. Classification (NCBI taxonomy): domain Bacteria; kingdom Pseudomonadati; phylum Pseudomonadota; class Gammaproteobacteria; order Alteromonadales; family Pseudoalteromonadaceae; genus Pseudoalteromonas; species Pseudoalteromonas sp. bablab_jr011. The sequence goes on from NZ_JACDWU010000208.1 coordinate 25,941, forward strand.
CCGTTGAGCAGGTGCTTAAAAGTCATGCGTCTATATTTAAAGACGTTGAACACACAGACTGGCGCGATAGCCAAGGCACCTTATTCGCTGCGGTGGCCATGGAAAAGCGCATCATGTCTATGTTACTGGGATTAATAGTATTAGTTGCGGTGTTTAATATCGTCTCGGCTTTAACCATGATGGTGAGTGAAAAGCAAAGTGAAGTCGCTATTTTGCAAACCTTAGGGCTAACACCAGCACAAGTACAAAATGTATTTATGATCCAAGGTCTGTATAACGGTTTAATTGGCACCAGCATTGGTGCATTACTGGGTGTGTTGTTTAGTCAGTACATTAATGAATTATTGAATATGTTTGGCATCAATTTACTCGCAGGCATGCGTTTATCTGTTAAATTTGATGTAGTCAGTTTAAGCCTAATTGCCGCCGGTAGTATTGCAATGAGCTTTTTAGCAACGTTGTATCCTGCCCGTAAAGCTGCAAAAGTGAACCCAGCAGAGGTATTACGTTATGAGTGAGTTAGTAATCAAGTGTCAGCAGCTTAATAAAGTGTATCAAGATGGCGAAAACCAAGTTGCAGTATTAAAAGGGGTTAACTTGAGCTTAGAGCAAGGTGAAATGCTCGCTGTTGTTGGCAGCTCGGGTTCAGGAAAAAGCACGTTACTACATATTTTAGGTACGCTTGATGGTGCCACAGACGGTAAAGTTGAAATTAAAGGTAAACAAGTCGGTAAACTAAATCGTAAGCAACAAGCTAATTTCCGTAATGAGAATTTAGGGTTTATTTATCAATTTCATCATTTATTAATGGAGTTTACGGCAGTTGAAAACGTTGCAATGCCGTTACTCATAAAGGGATTAAGTGCCAAGGACGCGACTGAAAAAGCACGGGTTATGCTTGATAAAGTAGGGTTGTCTCATCGTAGTGAACATAAACCATCGGCTTTGTCTGGTGGTGAGCGTCAGCGTGTCGCAATTGCGCGTGCATTGGTGACAGAGCCCGCTTTAGTGCTTGCCGATGAGCCTACCGGCAACTTAGATAAGCAAAATGCGATTAAAATATACGACCTCATTAAAGAGTTAAACAGCAGCTTAAAAACCAGCTTTGTGGTGGTAACACACGATTTAGAACTTGCTGATAAGCTTGGCAAGATTGCTTATCTTGACGATGGAAAATTAGCGATTAAAGAGTCTCAGCATGTTGCTTAGTGCGTTTATTTCGAAGCGTTTTAGAGCGCACTCAGGACACAAAGATGGGCAAAACGGTTTTGTTAGCTTTATAGCTAAAGCATCGACAATTGGTATTTTATTGGGCGTGGCCGTTTTAATCGTTGCCCTTTCGGTTATTAATGGTTTTGAGCAACAGCTTGTTCATCGTTTACTGTCTGTCGTGCCTCAGGTTGAATATGTTGCGCCGAATAAACCGATTAATAATTGGCAGTCAAAAGTAAGCCTACTTAACTCGCAATCTGGTGTAGTGGGAGCGGCGCCTTTTATTAGCGTGAATGGCATGGCGCAATTTAAAAGTGATTTAAAAGCTGTTGAGGTACGTGGAGTTGCTAGCGAATTTGAAAACCAAGTATCAGCGATTAATCAATTTACTCAAGGCCGACTGGTTAGCCAGCTGCAACAAGAAGATATTCTCTTAGGTCAGCAAGTTGTTAATAAACTAGGGCTGAAAATAGGGGATCCTGTTACTTTGTTAATCCCGCAAATTAACCAGCAAAGTAACACCTTGCTTGCGCCAAAACGGGTTAGTTTAAACTTGGCTGGCATTATTAACATGGGTGGACCTATTGATGAAACGGCTGCTTTTATTCGTTTAGATAAAGCACAATCAGTATTGGGTTTTAGTGAAGATCAGGTTACAGGTTTACGTTTAAAAGTGGATGATGTTTTTAATGCTCATCAAATCGCGATGCGTGTTGGCCAAGTTATCCCTGATTATGTGTATGTCTCGAGTTGGTTTAGAACGCAGGGCAGCTTGTATCAAGACATTCAAATGGTGCGCACCATTGTTTATATTGTGGTGTTTTTAATCATTGCTGTGGCGAGCTTTAATATCGTGTCATCTTTGGTGATGGAGGTACGCGAAAAACAAGCAAATATTGCCATTCTAAAAACCATGGGCGCACAAGACAGTACTATTTTAGCAACGTTTGTGATGCAGGGATTTACACAGGCGCTAATAGGGGTTGTACTTGGCACTATTATCGGTGTGATGGTCGCGTTAAATATCAGCGAATTATTTACTTGGCTGAGTAACCTTTTGGGCGACAACCCTTTACAAGGTGTTTATTTTATTGAGTTTTTACCCAGTAAATTAGTCTGGCAAGATATTGTGATCACCGTTATTGTGACCTTTGTGTTAGCGATACTGGCCACTTTATATCCTGCATGGCAAGCCACCCGTGTAGACCCAGCAAAAGTGCTAGGCAATTAAATGTAGGAGACGAGTGCATGGATAAGCAATCAGTTATTGATTTTTGGTTTAATGATTTAGGGCCTTCGGCTTGGTATCAGCAGTCCGATGAATTAGATAGGTTAATTACTGATAAATACGCACCGTTACTTTTGCAGGTAATAGCAGGAGAGTGCGCTAATTGGCGAGTCGATGCGATAGGCTCTTTAGCAGAAATCATTGTTTTAGATCAGTTCTCTCGTAATATTTATCGCAATTCACCGCGTGCTTTTAGCCAAGATGCCCAAGCGCTAACTCTTGCTCAGCGTGCAATCGAATTAGGCTTTGACAAGGCACTACCGACTGAACAAGCAGCCTTTATTTATATGCCTTTTATGCACAGTGAATCAAAAGCGATTCATCAGCAGGCCTTACAATTATTCAGGGGCCTGCCTAATTATGAATTTGAACTAAAACACAAGCTGATCATTGATAGATTTGGTCGTTATCCCCACCGCAATGCCATTTTAGGGCGAGAATCAACGCAAGAAGAGCTGCAATTTTTAACGGAACCGGGCTCTTCCTTTTAACTTGGGTGAATAATATCCAAATGCACTTCGTTTACCCCTAAACACTTGCACAGCTCAATATTAAGCCTTAAAGTGTCTGAAATGTTGTAAAAGAGTAACCATCATGGAACAAAAACAAGCGAGACCATTAACACCTGAAGAACAAGCAGAAGCACAAAAGCAAAGTGTTATTTGGCAAAGAGAATGTTTCCAAAATGCACAAAAGCACTTAGCTGAAAAAGGTGTTATACCGCAAACTGTTGTTGAAAAAGAAAGCCGTTTTATTGCACCGCTAGTCGCAATTTGGAAGTTCAAAGCGCAAAATGGTAAAAGTTATTGGGTGATTACGGGTCGATTACCTACCGATCATGCTGAAGCGGGCGCGGCTGCAAACCCACGCGAAGTCTTACGTTATTTCTCAATGCAGTGGCAATTAAAAGCAGACCAATTGATGCAATCTGGTGCAACAGATAAAACGAAAGTTGATTTTGCTAACCTACTGATTAATCGCGCTCATGGTTTGTATGAGTTATTCGAAAAAGATGAAATGTGGCAGAATGAGCCCGCGTAATCGCATTTTAATTATAAAAAAAAGCTGAATAATTTTATTCAGCTTTTTTATGAAAATGACAAAAGTCACTAATGAACCATCGTGAATGGTCGCGTATCAAACTGTTTTATAGGGCAAAGCATTCGCTGTCTAGGAATACCCGCTTCCATAAATACTAAGCCATCAGCAGCAAAACCATTTCGTTTAAATCGTTCAACTTCATTTAAAATACAATTAATACTGACGCAATCACAGCCTTGCTTTTCAGCCATATTAACTAAGTAGGTTAGCAGTGATTTATAGACCGAACGGTTGCGATGCTCTGGTAAGACGGCAATGCGCCCAATCAAGCCATCATTACACAAACGCCCAGTGGCAACTGGGCATTTTCCATCGTCTGTAACGAGCACGTGATGGGCTGTTTTATCTAAATGATCAAATTCAACGTGTTTTGGTATATGAAGCTCATATACAAATACACGTTCTCTGATCCGTTGTAAGAGTTCCTTGTCGATACTCCATTCAACTTCGTCAATATGATACCCCATAAGCACACGCTCCTAACAAAACCAAATACCCTCATTTAAAAGTGTAGTAAATGTTTTTAAAAAGTCGTGGTTATTTTTTGAACTATTTATATCGTCTGCTGTCAGCCAGCTTTGGTCTGTAAGCCTTTTGATATCGGCAAGTGCACTCATTTCATGCAGGTAGTTTATACCGTTAACACTTAAAAGAACTTTATCATCAATAATTTGATAAATAGCGCGTGTACCACCTAAACGTTCAAAAACCAGCGTTTCATCAGTGAGCAGCTCACGTACTTGATCAACCGTGTAGGGCTCTTCTAAAGGCGCTAAGTCCATATCGTGTTTTGGTTGACTTAAACTGTTACCAAGCCAGGTTTTAAACACTGTATTATCATCGATGGCTGCGATCATGAGCTGTTTAATTTGCTCGGCTTCTAGGTTGTTTAGCTCACCTTTAGAATCGCGCAGTGTCAGCTTGCTATCGCCATAGCGTGTATTGCCAAGTTCAGTATCAATTAGGTGATCGGCAAATTGTGAGAGTAAGTCTCGTTGATTAGGTGCTCTAAAACCCACTGAGTAGTTAAGAGCATTTTCAACTGCATAGCCTTCATGTGGGCAACCTGGAGGAATATACAAAATATCGCCAGGCTCTAATACACAATCAATTACAGCAGGGAATTGTTCTACTTGAAGTAGACTTTTATTTTGAGCGAATTGTTTTAAGTTTGCATCAGGTAAACCAACACGCCAATGACGTTTGCCAAGACCTTGAATGATAAATACATCATATTGGTCTAGATGCGGACCCACGCCACCCCCTGGTGTTGAGTAACTTATCATCAGATCATCAATTCGCCAGTTTGGAATAAAACGAAATGGTTCAAGTAATTGAGCTGCATCTGCATGCCAATGATCAACGGCTTGTACTAGCAATGTGGCATTCTTTTCTGTTAGTAAGCTAAAGTCTTCGAATGGGCCGTGGTATGCCTGCCAGTCATCAGCATGATTGGTGATGATACGTGACTCAATGCTGTCTTCCATTGCAAGTCCAGCTAACTCCTCTGGCTCAATTGGATCTTGAAAATCACTAAAACCTTGTTTAATAAGTAGCGGTTTTTTCTGCCAATACTCGCTTAGGAATTGCTGCGGAGTAAGCGAATTAATAGTTAGTTGATACATATAGGTACCTAATACCAAGCTGTTGAGTTATACCAATGTGCAAAAATACTTAATCATCTTGAGTGATTAAACCAGTCGCTACCAGCGTTAAAATTTCTGATTTAGAACAACTAAATAACTAAATTTTTGCCTGTTATCAACGCGGTTTTATTGCCTCAAAATAAACCACTTAAGTAAGCAAGATGGTATTAATTGAGCAAGTTGGCATGATTAAAAGTAATAAAAAAGCGAAAGGAAGGCCTTTCGCTTTTTAAAGTCACATACGCAATTTATGCTAAGTTATCAATGAACTCAACAGCACGGCCAATATAGTTTGCCGGTGTCAATTTTTTCATTTCAACTTTTGCTTCTTCTGGTAAATCAAGACCATCAATGAAATCAGCCATGATTTCTTTGTTAACACGTTTACCACGTGTTAAGTCTTTAAGCTTTTCGTACGGCTTTTCGATACCGTATTTACGCATGACTGTTTGAATAGGCTCAGCAAGTAATTCCCAGTTTTGATCAAGTTCTTCTAAAAGGCGCGGTTCGTTAACTTCAAGTTTGCTAACACCTTTTAACGTTGCTTGATAAGCAATTAGGGTATAGCCCATGCCCACACCCAGGTTACGTAAAACGGTTGAATCAGTTAGGTCACGTTGCCAGCGAGATACAGGCAGTTTTTGCGCAAGGTGAGCAAAGATTGCATTTGCAATACCTAAGTTACCTTCAGAATTTTCAAAATCGATTGGGTTTACTTTATGTGGCATTGTTGATGAACCAATTTCACCCGCAATCGTTTTTTGTTTAAAGTGATTAAGAGCAATGTAACCCCAAACGTCACGGTCAAAATCAAGTAGCACAGTATTGAAACGTGCAATTGCATCAAAAAGCTCTGCAATATAATCGTGTGGCTCGATTTGTGTTGTGAATGGGTTAAATGTTAAACCAAGACTCGTAACGAATTGTTCAGCATGGTTGTGCCAATCGTAATCTGGGTATGCACTTAGGTGGGCATTGTAGTTACCTACTGCACCGTTGATTTTACCTAGCATTTCAACTTGAGCAATTTGGTCACGTTGACGCTTTAAGCGCATGTAGACGTTTGCAAACTCTTTACCCATTGTTGAAGGTGTTGCAGGCTGACCGTGTGTACGAGTCATCATAGCAACAGATTTATATTCAACTGCTTTTTCTTTTAAAGCATTTAGGAGTTGATCACAGTAAGGAAGTAACACTTTGTCACGCGCTTCAGTTAACATTAAACCGTGAGATAGGTTGTTAATGTCTTCTGATGTACATGCGAAATGAATAAACTCATTCACTGCGTTAAGCTCTGCGTTGTCAGCTACTTTTTCTTTCAGTAGATATTCAACGGCTTTAACGTCGTGGTTAGTTGTGCGCTCGATTTCTTTAACGCGTGCTGCGTCAGCTTCGCTAAAGTTATCAACAATGGCATTAAGTAAAGCATTAGCCTCGTCGCTAAATGCCGGTACTTCTGTGATTGCGCTTGCTGCAGACAAGGCTTGTAACCAACGAACCTCAACAGTTACACGGTATTTGATTAAACCAAATTCGCTGAAAATGCTGCGTAGTTCCGTGGTCTTGCTGCCATAGCGACCATCTACCGGAGAGATAGCGGTTAACGCTGAAAGCTCCATAATGACTCCTAAATTGTCTAGTTTGAACGATAATTAAATATACTGTTTAGCAATAGCGAGAATTTTTCTTTTCGCAAAGAAAAAGTGACGGCGTTTACCGCCCATTTGTCGCCATAACACGGCACTACGAATTCCGGCTAAAAGGAGAGCGCGGATTTTGTTTTGCGTGAGTTGCTGCTTTAATAACTCTGGCTTGCCGTACACTTGAATACGATGCCCAAGGGGGCTTAGCACCGATGAGTAAATATCGGCAAGCGCTGCGACCACGGTATCATCTGTGATTGCAAAATGGTCGAGGCGTCGTTTTACATCATCGATACGTCGACCTAATTCATTTAAACTGTTTTGTTTTGCACTTAATGCACGTTCTAACTGCATTAAGCCACCTACATACTTTACGATTTCAACGTCTTTGTCGGCGCCTGCTGAAAGCTGGGCAGTCAACACGCGATAACCCTCACGTAAATTATGTTTTCCCTGGTATACATCTTCAGGGGTATTCGGTGACGTTTCTACAATACAGTTGAGTAATTTTTCTAATTCGTGATCGCTACCACTGCCATATTGCGCTACTTTTTGAACCTGTTTAGCAACTTGACACATGGCGGCTAATGCCATGACTTGGTGCTCTGTCATTATTTGATCACCGAATCGATAATACCGCCACCGAGGCATACTTCGTCAGCATAAAAAACGGCTGATTGGCCTGGTGTCACTGCTTTTTGTGGCTCATCGAATAATACGCGTGCCATACCATCTTCACCAACCAGCAATGTACAGCTGATGTCTTCTTGGCGATAGCGTGTTTTCACTGTACAACGCGTCGTGCCCTTTGGCCCAACACGGTCAACCCAGTGAAGTTGGTTAGCATTTAAGCCATTACTGTATAAGCGAGGGTGATCTTTACCTTGACCAACCACTAAAACATTGCGTGCAATGTCTTTGTCTACAACATACCAAGGCTCGCCTGAACCTTCTTTCATACCGCCAATTAACAGGCCTTTTCGTTGGCCAAGGGTATGGTACATAAGACCTTCGTGCTCACCGACTTCGTTACCATCAGTGTCTTCAATTTTGCCCGGTTGTGCCGGTAAGAATTTTTGTAAAAAGTCTTTAAATTTACGCTCACCAATAAAGCAAATACCGGTGCTATCTTTTTTATCGTGCGTTATTAAATCTTGTTCTTCGGCAATGCGACGAACGTCTGGCTTGGCAATATCACCAACAGGGAAAAGTGTTTGTGCAATATGCTCATGACTTAGTGTGTATAAAAAGTAGCTTTGATCTTTGTTGTCATCAAGGCCACGGCACATAACATATTTGTCGTCTCGCTTTTCACGGCGCACATAATGACCCGTGGCGATATAATCGGCACCTAGCGCTTCAGCTGCAAATTCTAGAAAGGCTTTGAATTTAATTTCTTTGTTACACATGATGTCTGGATTAGGTGTGCGACCTGCTTTGTACTCTGCTAAAAAGTACTCAAACACGTTATCCCAGTATTCTGCTGCAAAGTTAACAGTATGTAGTTCAATACCTAGTTTATCGCACACGGCTTGTGCGTCTTTAAGATCTTCTGCAGCAGCGCAATATTCATCATTATCGTCTTCTTCCCAGTTTTTCATGAACAGGCCTTCTACTTGATAGCCTTGTTGCTTTAATAAATACGCTGATACAGAAGAATCAACACCGCCGGACATACCAACGATGACTTTAATGTGACTATTTTCGCTCATAATATTCGCTGTCATTTTTTAACTGCTGTGGAAAGGCCGATATTATATACCCAAACCACTTCAAGATGCGAGTTTCAGTTAGGATTAAACGTAATTTAGGCGCGCTACTGATTGCAAATAGTGGTTATTTGCTTGTTACTGTAATAAATCGCTTTTATTTAACAGCGTTAATCAAAATAATCGTCATTATTGGTAAATAACACGCGTCGTTATTGGTAAATCAGGCTCAGTGGATAGGCATGTCCTGCGAGATGATCTTCAATACACTTTAAAACCAGAGGGCTTCTGAGTGGCAGCTCTTTTATGGCGTCTAAGCTGAACCAGTGAGCGCTTATAATATCGCTATCAATAGGTGAAGGGGGGAGCTGCTCTGCGCAACTAAACGCAAAACTAAATCGCATGTAGTGTACACCATTTGTGGCATGCAGATTATAAATACCCACAAGATGTGAAGGGGAGAGCGTTAAACCCGTTTCTTCGTATAGTTCACGACTTGCTGCTTCGCTCACGGTCTCGTGTGCTTCTAAATGCCCTGCAGGTTGATTGTAACAAATTTCGCCTGTGTGTTTATCACGCTCTTTTACCAGTAAAAACTTGTTTTGACAGGTAACGATAGCGGCAACAGTGACATGAGGTTTATGCATCTGGGTTATCCACTACTTTATATTCGCCACTTGCTAATCCTGCAAGGGTATATTTGCCAATGCTGTAACGGATAAGTCTTAAGGTCGGGAAACCAACATGGGCTGTCATGCGCCTTACTTGACGATTTCGTCCTTCAGTTATTGAGATTTCAAGCCAACTAGTCGGAATGTTTTTACGCTCTCTTACCGGTGGTGTTCGAGGCCATAAGGTCGGTTCGTCAATGCGTTTAACTTTGGCTGGTTTGGTCATGCCATCTTTAAGCTCTACACCTTTATTGAGCGCATAAATGGCTTCGTCGGTAACATCGCCTTCGACTTGCACCCAGTAAGTTTTAGCGGTCTTTTTATGTGGCTCAGTTAATGTGTGCTGTAATTTTCCACAATTGGTGAGTAGCAATAGGCCCTCGCTGTCTCTGTCGAGGCGACCTGCAGCATAAACGTCTTTGATGTTTATAAAATCAGCCAGAGTTTTACGATTTTGATCATCCGTAAATTGGCACAATACATCAAATGGCTTATTGAACAGCACAACTTTGCGTTGCTCTGGGCTTAAGGGTTCTTTTACTTCACGTTTTAGTGTGGGTCTTGAATAACGTCGCCCATTACTGCGACGCGGTTTACTCGTAGGTTTGTGTGCCATTAAATACACCTTGCTGGCTTTGGTAAACCTGCAATTTTTGTAGCTTGCTTCGCAGGGCCTTTTGGAAACAGCTTATATAGATACATGCTGTTGCCTTTTTCTTCGCCGAGTTTTTGTGCCATTGCTTTTACTAGCATACGAATAGCTGGACTGGTGTTGTATTCTAAATAAAAGTCACGAACAAAATGCACGACTTCCCAATGTTGTGCAGTCAGGGTTATGTTTTCTTGCTCAGCAATTATAGGAGCCAGTGCTTCACTCCAATCTGCGCTGTTGAGTAAATAACCTTGTTTATCAGTGTCTATTTGTTTGTTATTAAATTCGAGCATGGTTTACCACGTGATAGTGTTTTGGCTAGTTAAAGTCAGTTCAACAAACTGGTTGTAGTCAATATCGACATCATATTCGCTAAGCGTAATGGCACGCGCTGTGGCATCTTCTTTTAATAAATGCAAAGCAGCAGAAAATTGTCTGTACTGTTTAATGTTGTAGCAAGCATCACCGACAAGCAGCACAGTGTCATCACTGCTGATTAAATTTTCAAGTGCATTGGTGCAGTAGTGCGACAAAGGTTTTGAAAAAATATGCAAGGTACTCATAGAGTCACCACCTGGTGCTGCTGACTTATTAAGAGGCGCTGCTGTTCAAAATTAGCGACTTTTACATCAATAATTAAATTATCTTTGGTTAAATTAAAATCCATCAGTGATTTTTCGCAAACGTAAATGTTTTCAACATCATATAACTCAAGCGTTTTAATGGTTTTAAAATAGTTTTTAATTCCCAATACTTCAGGTTGTTGGTGTTTTTTGAGTGCCAGTACAGCATCGCCACTGAGTAACCAACTAATATTTTGCTCAATGGCAGCAAATATCAGTGTGGTGTCGAGTGATTCACGCATATGCTGATCGTCAAACGGGCCATGTTGGCTAATTACTAAAATGTTCTTCATTTAAATTGCACCCATTTATCAGCATCCGCAGCGAGCATAGCAAACTCGGCCAGACCTGCGACGGTGAATACCCCTGTATTTTCGATGTCTAAACCACGCTTTTCTGCCGCGGTAACACACAGTAAAAGTGGGATACTTTTAGCGTTGAGTTCTTGCCATAAACGACTAACAGGTAACTCGTCACTGGCGAGTTCTAAATGTTGACTGGCGTGATACACACCTGCTTGATACAAAAAAACAGCTGAAATTGTGTGCCCTGCATCAAGGCAAGCCTGTGTAAATTTAATCAGACGTTGCGTACAGTCATGATCGGTCGGTGCGGTGTGAAGTGAAAGTACAAATTGTGCCAAAACGCATCCAATAAAAAAGCCCCTAGAAAGGGGCTATTTTAACAGAACTATTTAATTAGTCATCACTTGCGCCAAGTAGATGTAGAAGCGAAGTGAATAGGTTATACACGTTTAAGTACAGTGCAACGGTGGCACGAATGTAGTTTGTTTCACCGCCGTTAATAATGCGGCTTGTGTCGAACAAGATTAAACCCGACATAATTAACACAACTGCTGCATTTATCACCATAAACGTGATTGAGCTGCCGATGAATAAATTGACTAAGCTTGCAATGATAACAACGATTAAGCCTACGGTTAAAAAGCCGCCCATAAATGAGAAATCTTTTTTGGTCGTTAGCGCATACGCCGATAAACCAAAGAAAATAAGTGCGGTTGAACCCAGTGCTTGCATAATAAGCATTGGACCATTTGGCATTGCTGCGTAGTAGTTAAGGATCGGACCTAAGCCTGCTCCCATCAACCCCGTAAAAACAAATACCCATGCAACACCCGATGCGCTGTCTGCCTTTTTATGCACCACAAAAAGCACACCAAACGCAACTAAGCTAAATACTATACCCATAAAGTAAGGTAGGTTCATTGCCATTGAAATACCTGCAGTGATGGCACTGAAAGCCAGTGTCATAGCAAGTAAAAAATACGTGTTTTTTAGTACTTTATTTGTTTCAATGGTCGACATAACCGGTCTAGCGGTATTGTACGATTGATTAAACGCCATTGTTAGAGCTCCTTAAATGAACTGATATGTTCGTTAGTTCCAATAGTTAAACTGAACTAAGCCTATCAAGAGTTATATATTTGGGCAAACCTTTGTAGATCAATAGACACGATAAATAATAAAAAAGTTCAGATTGTTCACAATTTGGCTCGCATTGTGTTTTTGCTGAACGATTTAGTTGTTTTTTAATCACTTAAACAGTTTTTTGAAAAAAAAGCTTCACAAACTAAGCTGCCTTATCTATTATGCACGCCGTCGGAGAGATGGCAGAGTGGTCGAATGCACCGGTCTTGAAAACCGGCAGGGGTTTGTAGCCCCTCTAGGGTTCAAATCCCTATCTCTCCACCATTATTTTTACTACTGGCGAAAGCGAGTAGTTTTTCCGCACTCGGAGAGATGGCAGAGTGGTCGAATGCACCGGTCTTGAAAACCGGCAGGGGTTTGTAGCCCCTCTAGGGTTCAAATCCCTATCTCTCCACCATTATAAAAGCCGCTGAATCTAATTCAGCGGCTTTTTTGTTTCTGCTGTTTTTAAATTACGACTATGGTCGATATTTCGTATTCTACCGAGTTAGTCCATGCTTAATACTTCTCGTATTATCTTTGTGAAATTAGGGAATTTATGAAACATCGTTTAGCAAAGAGTGTAGGACTTTCATTATTATCACCCGTCATTATTGGCTGTGTACTCGGTGTGTATTACGCATTGACGCTAGAAGGAAATGGCTGGCGTATCTTTTTCAATTTATTTATGAACGCGATTGCAAATGCACATATTGTTGGCCTTACAATGGCAGCATTTGTTGTGCCTGGTTATCTGCTTATGTACAAGTACGCAAAAGTAAACTATTCAGGCGTTCTTACTTTGGGTTTACTCGGGGGTGCTATTTTTAGTTACTTGCTAAGTGCGACATCAGGTATGGCGTTTATTGTAAATGCAATTATGTCTGCATTGGCCGCAGGATTATTTTTATTTGGCTTGCGACAGGGTCTACCATCTCAAACATCTCATCAATAGCAGAATATTTAATCAAGCTGACTGAAATTAAGGGCAAAATGTTTTTTTTTGCCCTTAAAAGGTTTCATTTATCGCCTACAAAGAGTACCTTTAGCTACTGTATGTTTAATAAGAAGTAGTTTGGTATGCAAAAGCAAGATTTTTACCAGTCATTAGTTAAACAAACTGAATCGCTGATCGCTGGTGAACCCAATGTCATAGCTAATATGGCGAATATTAGTGCGTTGTTATTTACCTCATTAGAGGATATAAATTGGGCGGGCTTTTATTTACTGGATTCGCCAGAAGAATTAGTGCTAGGGCCGTTTCAAGGTAATCCTGCGTGTATCCGTATTCCAGTTGGAAAAGGGGTATGTGGGACTGCGGCACAAACACAAGAAACACAATTAGTTGAAGATGTTCACGTTTTTGCAGGTCATATTGCTTGTGATGCAGCATCAAACTCTGAAATTGTTGTACCAATCTTCAAAGATGGTCACGTGTTTGCCGTGCTTGATATCGATAGTCCGAGCATCGGTCGATTCGATACTGATGATCAAGCTGGTTTAGAAGCATTGGTAAAATGCTTTGAGGCAAATCTGAAATGAAAGATCTGCTAAATGTGCAAGATTACCTTTTTGCCATTCACGATGTTGGTGATTGGGAAGGGGAAGAAGAAGTTGCAGCTGAAAGGCTCAACGACTTGATTCATATGGCTTGGGATCGTCTTCCAGATGACTTAGACTGTGAATCAATTGATGAAATTATAAATGGTATTTGGGAACACCTTCGCGGTGATTTAGCGCTTATTGAAGCGGACTTCGAAGAGTTAACCGACTGGGTAACACACTATGTCGATTCATCGCTCGATGAAAAGATGTAATAAAAGGTTCTAACATGGAAACCACAAACAAGCTAAAAGATATTAATGAAGTATTGGATTTCTTATACCAAGAATTTCCACAATGTTTTAAACAAAAAGACGGCATTCAGCCGCTTAAAGTGGGTATCTTTAAAGATATCGCTGAGCGCATTGAAGGTTCTGAGAAAGTAAGTAAAACTCAGGTTCGTCAAGCGTTAAGAAAGTACACCTCAAACTGGCGCTATTTAGAAGCCGTGACAAAGTCTGAGTTCCGTATTGACCTTGATGGTAATCAAGATGAAAAAGTGGAACAAGAGCACATTGAGCACGCTCAAAAAGCGTTAGAAGAAAGCCGCGCAAAAATGGCTAAACGCAAAAAAGCCCAGCGTCCACCACGTAAAGATGCAGACACAAAATCTTACAAAAAGAATGCGGGTTCGCACGCCAAAACAGGCGATAAAGGCGCTAGAGTTAACACTAAACCAGCTAAAGCTGCTCCTGCAAAACGTTCAGGAAAAGTTGAACCATTACCTGCCTCAGAGGTCAAGGTTAATAGCAAGGTTAAAGTTAAACTTGGCCAAGCACTTGTAAACGCAGTTATTACTGAAGTGAATAAAGATGAAGTTCACGTTGAGTTAGTAACAGGAATGCAAGTTAAGACCAAAGCAGACAGCCTGTATATCATTTAATAGCTGTAAAAAATAAAGGAGTTGTGTATGAGTAAAAAGTTTACGCTCATTCCGTTAGTCGCTGCCCTGTTTTCAGGTTCATTATTGGCTTCTACAGATAATTTAACTGCAGAAGATTTACCAGTACTCAAGCAAGAAAGCCAACATAGTACAGCAAGCAAACGGGTGACAAACTTATTTACTCGTGCACACTACAAACCCATTCGCTTTAACGATGAATTATCTGAACAGATATTTGATCGTTATATCGAATCCCTCGATTTTAATAAAAGTGTGTTTTTAGCGTCTGATATTGCTTCTTTCGAACAATATAAAGATCAGTTCGATAATGCGCTCTCTTCAGGGAAACTTGGGTTTGCCTTTGATATTTTTAATCTGAGCTTAAAGCGTCGTTTTGAGCGTTATGATTATTCTTTATCGTTACTTGAAAATGAAATGAAGTTCGATAAAGCAGATGAATATATGTTTGACCGCGAAGACGCTAAGTGGGCAACGACTCAAGCTGAGCTTGATGAATTGTGGCGTCAGCGCGTTAAATACGATGCGTTGCGTTTAAAAATGACCGGTAAAGATTGGCAAGGCATAAAAGAGGTCTTAACCAAGCGTTACCACAATGCGCAAAAACGCTTAGTGCAGACAAACAGTGAAGATGCATTTCAAATTGTAATGAATTCGTTTGCACGTAGTATTGAAGCACACACATCTTACTTATCACCCCGCCGTGCTGAACAGTTCAAAATGGACATGGACCTTGAACTTGAAGGTATTGGCGCAGTATTAAGTTATGATGAAGATTATACCGTGATCCGAAGCCTAGTTCCGGGTGGTCCCGCTGACAAATCTGAACAAATTAAAGCCGATGACCGCATTATAGGTGTTGCTCAAGAGGGCGAAGACTTTGTTGATGTTATTGGCTGGCGTCTTGATGACGTAGTTGATTTAATCAAAGGCCCTAAAGGTACTAAAGTTCGCTTACAGTATCTAAAAGGGGCGGATGCTCATGGTACTCCGAAAGTTGTTGAGATAACCCGTGATAAAATTCGTTTAGAAGACCGTGCTGCTAAATCAGAAGTATTTGAAGCGAAATACTCAGATTTAACAAGTAAAATCGGTGTGATAGAAATCCCAGGTTTCTACAATAATTTATCGCAAGACGTAAAAGTTGAAATTGCGAAATTAAAAGAAGCGAAAGTAGATGGCATCATAATCGATTTACGCCAAAACGGCGGCGGTTCATTGTATGAAGCGACGCAATTGTCAGGCCTGTTTATTGATCAAGGTCCAGTCGTACAAATTCATACGTTAAACAACCGTATCGAAGAGCAAAAAGACCGCGATGGTGTCACTTTTTATGATGGCCCATTAACCGTTTTAGTTGACCGTTACAGTGCATCAGCCTCTGAAATATTTGCAGCAGCGATGCAAGACTATGGCCGTGCTATTGTGATTGGTGAGCAAACGTTTGGTAAAGGTACAGTACAACAGCACAAACCGCTGGGCCGTGCGTATGATTTATATGATCACCCACTTGGCAGCGTACAATACACAATTGCAAAATTTTATCGTATTAATGGCGGAAGCACGCAGCATAAAGGGGTGATTCCCGATGTGTCATTCCCCTCAGCGATTGACCCAGCAGACTGGGGCGAAAGTCAGCAAGACAATGCATTACCTTGGGACAGCATCATTCGCGCTAAATATAATTCAGTTGACGATTTGAAGCCTGCGATTGCTTATGTCAATAAATTACATGATGCGCGCATTGCCAATGAGCCTGAATTTGGTTATGTGTTCGATGACATTAAACGTTATCAAGAAGAGAAAGATCGAAAAACAATTTCACTTGTTGAAGCAACACGTATTAAAGAGAAAGATGAAGGTGAAGAGCGTGCGCTTGAGCGTGCTAATGAACGATTAGTTCGATTAGGTCACAAACCTGTAGAAAGCTTAGATGATTTACCTGATACGCTTGATGATCTCGACCCTTTCTTAGAAGAAGCCGCGTTAATTACGCAAGACTATATTAAGTATGGTCGGCTCGCGAAAAAATAAATACCTATAATTGGTTAATAAAAAGGCGCTTAGGCGCCTTTTTTACTGCCCAAAACGGGGCATCTTGTTATAATTGATTAATCTGGCTGTCTAAAATGTTCGTGGTCTAATTAATAAACATTAATCCAAGGCGTTCTTTAGGCAATCAAACAATAATAATTAAACACGCCACATAAGACGTGTAGGAGACTATCTTTTGAATTCAATTGAAGAGAAGCCGATCAAACAGGCCAGTTTTTTAGATGCCTTGATCCCCATTACTGTTCTCGTGTGCCTATTGGGTGCAGCTGTTTATTTATTCGGTGATAACTCATCATCGGGGCCAAATCAAATAGCCTTACTCTTTGCTACTTTTACTGCTGCCTTAATCGGTCTAAAAAACGGCTATACCTGGAAAAAGCTTGAACAAGCGATGATTGAAGGGATCACCTTATCATTAGGTGCCATTATTATACTGTTAATGGTAGGCGCATTGATTGGCACATGGCTGCTATCTGGAACAGTACCCACCTTAATTTACTATGGTTTACAAATTATCAATCCAAGTTGGTTCTATGCGGCTAGTTGTTTAATTTGTGGCATTGTTGCGATGAGTATTGGTAGCTCATGGACGACAGCTGCTACCATCGGTGTGGCATTATTAGGTGTTGCAACGGGGTTAGGACTTGAGCAGGTGGTGACTGCCGGTGCTGTTATTTCAGGCGCGTACTTTGGTGATAAGTTAAGCCCACTGTCGGAAACAACAAATTTAGCCCCTGCGGTTGCCGGAGCCGATCTGTTTGAGCATATTCATCATATGCTTTGGACCACGGTGCCTAGCTTTATCATTGCCTTAATTATTTTTATTTTTATGGGCTTTAATGCAGGTGGTTCAGCAGAAGCAGGCCGAATTGATGAAATCATTAACCTGTTAGAAAGCAACTTTAATATCGGGCTTGAAATGCTCGTGCCATTAGTCGTGTTGCTTATTCTTGCAATAAGAAAAATGCCGGCATTTCCAGCTATTTCAATTGGTGCAGTACTGGGTGCTATTTGGGCTATGTTGTTTCAATCAGATTTAATTAATAGTCAAATTGATACGTCACAAGGGCAGTTAATTGGCTATTTCAAGCTAGTATGGACAACATTTTTTGATGGCTTTAGCATCGATACGGGCGACGAAAAAATGGATTCATTGCTCAGTGGCGGCGGTATGGCCGGAATGTTAAACACAACTTGGCTAATTATGACCGCATTGATGTTTGGCGCCATTATGGAGAAAACTGGCTTGCTAGATATGTTTGTAAAAAGCATATTGAAAATAGCGAAAAGCACCGGCTCACTTATAACAGCGACAATTGCGACTTGTATCGGTACCAATGCAGTGGCGGCAGATCAATACATTGCTATTGTTGTACCAGGACGTATGTTTAAAGATGAATATGAAAAACGCGGTTTAAAACCGGTGAATTTATCACGTACTTTAGAAGACGGTGGTACCATTACAAGCCCGCTGATCCCATGGAATACGTGTGGTGCATATATGCAAAGCGTTTTATTAATTAACCCATTTGATTATGCACTTTACGCTTTCTTTAATTTAATTAATCCAGTACTCGCTGTTGTTTACGCATATTTAGGTATTAAAATTTTACGTATCGAACCAAAACACGTTAAACAAACCAGCGCTGAATAATTCATGTTAGGCCCTGTTAAACAGGGCCATTTGGAGTCAATGATGTCTGCAACGAGTAAACCTCAAGCTCAATATTTAAAAGATTACCAAGCCCCTCATTTTTCAATACAACATATCGATTTACGCTTTGAATTAGCGCCCTTAAAAACCGTCGTACACTCAACAATGACGATTAACCGTGTGGACGAAACGGGGGCTGATTTAGTGCTTGATGGTGTTGATTTAACACTTATCTCACTGCATGTAGATGAGCAAGAGTACAGTGACTATACGCTTGAGGATGAGGCACTCATCATCCACAATTTACCTGCTAATTTTATTTTAAAAATTGTCAACCATATCGATCCTCAAACAAACACTTCCCTCGAAGGCCTGTATTTATCAGGGGGCGCGTATTGCACGCAATGTGAAGCTGAAGGTTTTAGAAAAATCACTTATTACTTGGACCGCCCAGATGTATTGGCAAGTTTTGATGTTACGATCATTGCTGAGCAAAAATACACGCATTTATTGTCTAACGGTAATCAGATTGATGCAGGCACACTTGATGATGGTCGCCACTTTGTCAAATGGCAGGATCCATTTAAAAAACCAAGTTATTTGTTTGCATTAGTTGCAGGTGATTTTGATGTGTTACGCGACCAGTACACAACGAAATCAGGCCGTAATGTCGAGTTGGCCTTATTTGTTGATAAAGGTAATTTACCAAAAACCCCGCATGCAATGACATCGTTAAAAAAATCAATGCAGTGGGATGAAGAACGTTTCAATCTTGAATACGACTTAGATATATACATGATTGTTGCCGTCGATTTCTTCAATATGGGGGCGATGGAAAATAAAGGATTAAACATCTTCAACTCTAAATGTGTGTTAGCGAATCAAGAAACCGCCACCGATAAAGATTACCACACGATTGAATCTATTGTAGGGCATGAATATTTTCATAACTGGACGGGCAATCGCGTTACTTGTCGAGACTGGTTTCAGTTGTCTTTGAAAGAAGGTTTAACCGTATTTAGAGACCAAGAGTTTAGTAGTGATTTGGGATCTCGTGCCCTAAACCGTATTGATGCTGTAAAAGTAATGCGAACTCATCAGTTTAGCGAAGATGCAGGGCCTATGGCGCACCCAATTCGCCCAGAAAAAGTTATTGAAATGAATAACTTTTACACTGTGACAGTGTATGACAAGGGCGCAGAAGTTATTCGTATGATGCACACGATATTAGGCGAAGAAAAGTTTCAGCAAGGTATGGCGCTTTACTTCCAACGGCACGATGGTCAAGCCGTTACCTGTGATGACTTTGTTGCAGCCATGAGTGATGCTTCTGAAATTGACTTGCAGCAGTTTAAGCGTTGGTACAATCAAGCGGGTACTCCAAGATTAAAAGTAGATCAATATTTTGATCATGCTAATCAAACCTTTACACAGACCATTGAGCAATTTGCGCCAGATAATCAACCTAATAATGCGTTGTTACATATTCCGTTTGCGATTGAACTACTTGACCCTGCTGGTCAATCAGTGCCGTTAACGATTAATAATCAGATGCAAGATTCTGTGCTTAATATAACTGAAAAACAACACACCTTTGTGTTTGAAAATGTTATAGAGCCGCCTGTTGCAGTGCTTCTGGAAGATTTTTCTGCTCCTTGTATTGTTGACCAAACTAGCAGCACCGCTGATTTGCTCCATATTATGCGTTTTGCACGAAGTGATTTTTCGCGATGGGATGCACAGCAACGATTATTTACCAACGAAATTAAAGCCGCAATATCATCGGGTAATGCATGTTTATCACCCGACATCATTTCTGCTCTTAACGTATTAATTACAGAACGAGCAGGGGATTTGGCACTGATTGCAGAGCTATTAAAATTACCAAGCTATGACACGATTGCGGCTGAATATGCAGTGATCCCCGTTGATGACATTGTTTCAGTAATGAATACATTTGAACTACACATTGCGACTGACTTATCGGACTCATTGATTGCGTGTTATAAGGCATTACACGATGATGGCACAACATCTGCCGAGGCTGTTGCCGTTAGGGCACTTAAACAGGTCTGTTTGCACTATTTAGCAAAAACTGAACAGCAAGACGTGAATGACTTTATTGACGAAGCCGTGGCCAGCTCTAACATGACAAATGTGTTAGCTGCGCTAAGTGCGGTTGTAAAAGCGAATCACCCTCGCTGTGATGATTTGCTCAATGAATTTGATGCTAAATGGCGACATGATGTACTTGTAATGGACAAATGGTTTGCATTGCAGGCAATGAAAGAGTCAGCAACCTGCATTG
The DNA here is from genome assembly GCF_016464045.1 of Pseudoalteromonas sp. bablab_jr011. NCBI lineage: Bacteria > Pseudomonadati > Pseudomonadota > Gammaproteobacteria > Alteromonadales > Pseudoalteromonadaceae > Pseudoalteromonas > Pseudoalteromonas sp. bablab_jr011. The sequence continues at coordinate 46,433 of NZ_JACDWU010000208.1, forward strand.
AAGACATTAAGCAGTTGTATGATCACCCAAGTTTTGATTTTGGTAATCCAAACCGTGTCAGAGCATTGGTCGGCAGCTTTAGTCATTTTAATACTACACAATTTCATCGTGCAGACGGCAAAGGGTATCAATTATTGGGTGATTTGCTTATTAAGCTCAATGATATTAACCCGCAAAATGCATCACGTATGTTAACACCATTTATGGCATGGAAACGTTATGATCACGACCGTTCGCAGGCAATCAAAGCACAATTGCAACGTTTGGCATCATTAGAGAGCCTAAGTGATGATTTATTTGAAAAAGTTGAGAAAGCGTTAGTAGGTTAATGACTGAATACTTTTTTTCTTTGTATTTAAGTTATGCAGAATGCCTTGATTACTATCATGGTAAATATACTTCAATACAGGTAACAGAAGATGGTGGCAAAACAATTCGTTTTGCTGCCAAGCATTTACGTCCTTTTATTTCATCATTAGGGATAAGAGGGCGTTTTAGACTCACGCTGGGCGCTGATAATCAGTTTTTAAAGCTTGAAAAAGTGAATTAAAACGCCAAATAGCCTTAAAGCTGTCATACGACAAAGTGTGCTAATTTACCCAAAAATTAGCCACATTTTTCTCCCTCCTATAAAATAATCTTATTATATTTTTGTTAATTCAATTTGTTCTATTGTTAATTTACGTGTATAAATTATCTGGTATGACGTCTTACCAATACGTAAACGTCACATTTTTAAATAAATATTAACCGATTGAACGCGTTCTATATTGTATTTTTACTATTTCGCTTCTATCGTTAGAAAGATTCTAAAAACAACAATTTGATCACAAAACAACCCGTTACAGGGGGATGAACACAATGATAAAAAGATCGCTTTTTGTTAAAAACAAAATAGCTTTGGGATTCGCGGCGGCGACTCTGGGACTCTCAAGCACAGCTTTGCACGCGGCCACTTTTCAATTAGGTGATTTTGACGTACGTTTTGACTCTAGCTTTTCATATGGGCAGAGTATTCGAGTCGAAGACCGTGACTTTGCAATTATAGGTAAAAGTAATAACCCATCATTTGATTGGTCGGGCTATCATCCTGCTTTAAATCCTATTTACTCTTCTTCTGATGTATGGAACCAGCCAGGCGCTTATTCAAATAATGGCGATGCTGGTAACCTTAACTTCGACAGTGGTGATTCTTTTTCAAAGCTGTTAAAAGGCAACCACGAGTTATCGATTAGTAAAGATAATTACGGTCTTTTTACCCGTTTCATGTACTTTTATGATTTCGCGTTGATGGATGGTGACTTTGCATATAGTAACCCAACATCAGGTAAGAAAGTTGACCCCTGTGATGATGACGACACCAAAGAGCAAGTATGTGCCGATTTACGCTTACTTGACGCGTACGTCTGGGCGAACTTTGACCTTAACGAAGGTCGAAACCCGCTATCTATTCGCTTAGGTCAGCAGGTCGTTAACTGGGGTGAAAGTACCTTAATTTCTCACGGTATCAACGTAAACCCGGTTGATATTGACCGTTTGAAAGCGCCAGGTGCGGAGTTAAAAGAAGCATTCATACCCGTTGGTATGCTATGGGCTTCATTAGGTATTACCGATAATATTACCCTTGAAGGTTTTTATCAGTATGAATGGCACGAAACGCGCCTTCCTGCTGCAGGTACTTATTTTTCAACGAATGATTTCGCGTCTGAAAATGGCTACCAACAAAATATCCAGCTTGGTTTTACATCAAACCCTGATATCGATTTAGCTTTCTTAACAGACAGCTTAAATAGTTTAGATGATATTGTGCGCTCGCAAGGTATCGATCCTGAATCGCCGCAAGGGCGAGCAATGATGGCACAAATGTACCTGGCATTCCCGACCAAAGTTGCTTTAAAAGGCAAGGGGGATGCGGGTAAAAATGAGCCTGATGATGGTGGACAATACGGTTTACGTTTAGGTATGTACTTACCTGAACTAAACGATACAGAAGTCGCCCTTTACCATATTAACTATCACAGCCGCCGACCTGTCATTTCTGGTCAAGTATCTAACTTTACATCGCCAGCATTGACTGCTGATATTGGTATGTTATTAACTTCTGAAATAACAGAAGATAATGTTACAAGTCTTCAAGCATTCACTAAAGGGCAATTAGAGTACCCTGAAGATATTAAGCTGTACGGTTTAAGCTTTAATACAACCGTGGGTGAGACCGCACTTGCGGGCGAATTTGCCTTCCGTCAAGATGAGCCACTGCAAATAGATGATGTTGAATTATTATACGCTGGTATGCCTGAGCAATTAGCTGTTGCGGGTATTCGTCCTGATTTTGCAGGTATTTCGCAAATGAGCTTAGGCGATGCGACCAGTGTCGTTGGTCCTGGTGAAGTTGCACAAGGCTATATTCTTCGTAATACAGCTCAGCTTCAGTTTACTGCTACCCATTTATTTGGCCCATCTCTTGGTGCTGATAGTTGGGCTGTTGTGGGTGAAATTGGTGGTGTTCGTATTAATGATATGCCGGAATACGATGAGTTACGCTTGAATGTTGCGGGTACGGGTCGAAGCGGTATCATGCAAGGCCCATTAGGTGATGATTATTCGACACTCCACCTCGGTATTTCAAACGGCCCTGAGACAAACCCATTTCCAACTGCGTCTGCGTGGGGTTACCGCTTAATCGCTAAAGGTGATTACTTTAATGTCTTTAACGGGGTGAATTTCTCACCACGTTTCGTATTTTCACACGACGTGAATGGTATTACACCTGACCCGATGTTCCTGTTTGTTGAAGATCGTAAGTCACTGGGCGTGACGATGAACTTTAACTATCAAAATGCGTGGTCATTCGACTTTAGCTACAACTCTTTCTGGGGTGGTGGTGCGACGAATACTTTCTCTGACCGCGATTATGTTTCTTTCAATATTAAATATTCAATTTAAGGGTAAATTATGATTATTAGAAAACCTACCCTCATTGCTGCAGCGTTTTGTAGCGTTTTTGCAAGCAGCAGTGTGCTTGCAAAAATTACCGCTGATGAAGCGGCACGTTTAGGTACAGATTTAACACCCATTGGTGCAGAAAAATCGGCAAACAAAGATGGCTCTATCCCTGAATGGACAGGCGGTATTACAACGCCTCCTGCAGATTACAAACCGGGTATGCATCACCCTGATCCGTTTGCAGATGACAAGGTATTATTCACCATCGATAAGTCGAACGTCGATAAATACAAAGATCTCTTGAGTCCTGGTCAAATTGAGTTATTCAATACATACCCTGACACATTTAAAATGAACATTTATCCAACCCGTCGCAGTGCTTCGTATCCTCAGTTTGTATACGATGCTACTAAAAAATACGCGACTACGGCTGAATTAGTTGAAGGCGGTAATGGTATTAAGAACACGGCAGTAGGCGTGCCATTCCCAATTCCTAAAGACGGCTTAGAAGCAATTTGGAATCACCTATTACGTTTTCGTGGTTTAGCCGTAGAGCGTTATGCTGGACAAGCAGCACCGACGGCATCAGGCTCGTATAATTATGTAGGTTTTGATGAACAGTTGTTAGTTGAATACTCAAATCCAAAGTCGACACCTGAACAACTTCAAGAATCAAATATTCTATTTAAGTTTAAACAAAAGGTAACAGAACCTGCTCGTCTTGCTGGTACCGCATTGCTTGTTCATGAAACAATGGACCAAATCTTAACGCCACGTCAAGCATGGACCTACAACTCAGGTCAACGTCGTGTTCGTCGTGCGCCAAACGTAGCCTATGATGCACCGGGTACTGCAGCAGATAGCTTACGTACAACCGACGACTTTGATATGTTTAATGGTTCACCAAATCGCTATAACTGGACATTAAAAGGCAAGCAAGAGCTTTATATTCCTTACAATAGTTATAAGCTTCATAGCGACAAGTTAACCTACGATGATATTTTACAAGCGGGTCATATTAACCCTGAACATGTGCGCTATGAAAAGCACAGAGTATGGGTTGTAGAAGCGAACCTTAAAGAAGGCACGCGTCATATTTATAAAAAGCGTGTGTTTTATATTGACGAGGATAGCTGGCAAGTTCATGTAGCCGATATTTATGATAATCGCGATCAAATGTATCGTGTTGCAATGTCGCATGGCTTGAACTACTACGAAGTACCTACGCATTGGAGTACGCTAGATGTATACCACGACTTAAATTCACGTCGTTATTTAGCGATTGGTTTAGATAACCAAGAAAAAATGTATGACTTCTCAAAAACATTAAACGACAATGAGTTTACCTCTAGCGCATTACGCCGCGAAGGTCGTTAATCTACACACTAGGCACCTGGAAACAGGTGCCTCTTGCAATGTAGGCAAGTCAACGTATGAAAGGTGTAATCACGATTATGTTGTTGGCTTGCTTTTTTATTCTATCGAAGGCGATTTATCTTTATGAAGTATTTGCTTTATGCTTGTCTTGCTTATAGTGCTTCATGTTTTGCTCAAGACATGCCACAGCCTCAGCAGGCAATTTCTGCTGTTAACGCAGACAAAACCCTTCTTACTGATATTGAGATATCAGGCAATCAACTCATCGCAGTTGGTAAACATGGTGTTGTCATCACGAGCTCAGATGCACAGCAATGGCAACAGGCGAGTGTACCTACACAAGTGTTATTAACGGCAGTGAACTTTTATGACACGGATTTAGGATGGGCCTGTGGCCATGATGCAACCATTATTAATACGACGGATGCTGGTAAAACATGGCAATTGCAACAGGCATTGCCCCATATGGATAAGCCGTGCCTAGACATTTTATTTACCTCAGCGCAGCATGGCTACGCAGTGGGTGCTTATGGGATGTTTTTTGAAACGAATGATGGCGGAAAAAACTGGAATAAACGGTTTTTAGACAGCTTATTATTTGAGGATGATCGTGTTTATTTAAACGATCTTAAAAACAATGATCCTGAAGGATACGAAGCTGAAACAGCATCAATCCTGCCACATTTTAACCGTATTGTTAACGTTGCAGACCGTTTAATGCTCGTAGGTGAAATGGGTTTAATGGCGCAAAGCCTAGACAATGGTCAAACATGGCAGCGTTTAGAAGAAATATATATGGGTTCTTTCTTTACGTTTGCGTCAACTGCACAAAGCGGTGGCGAAGATCTTGTTGCAGGTCTACGAGGAAATATTTTTACACGCCAAGCGCAATCTCAAGAGTGGCTACAAGTTGACTCTGATAATCACGCTACCGTTAATAGCGCAATTAATTACAAAAATGAATGGCTATTATTCGCAAACAGTGGGGTTATTTTTCATATCAAAGATGGTGAGCTAACAGAAGAGCAGATGGCTGATGGTAAATCATTACTCGATGGCGTTGTATTTCAGAATAAACTGGTTATGGCTTCTGAAGATGGCATTAAAGTGAAGGAGTTGAATCAGTAATGCGTGGCTTTTTAGATTTTTTAGAAAAGGCGGTGTTTCGTCATCGTCTATTTGCGATTATTTCGTTTGCAGTAATCACTTGTTTTTTATTGTTTAAAGCAACACAAATTCAACTCGATGCGTCGTTTAATAAGAATATTCCACTAAACCACGAATACATGAAAGTGTATACCAAACATGAAAAGCAGTTTGGTGGTGCAAACAGCATTTTAATTTCAGTGTGTGATGCTGAGGGCGATATATTTAATGAGGAGTTTTTTACGCAGTTAAAAGCTGTTCATGACCAACTTTACTTTATTCCTGGGGTAAATCGTCCGCTAGTAAACTCAATTTTTGCTCCTAGTGCACGTTTTGTAGAAGTGGTTGAAGACGGCTTTGCCGGTGGCCCAATTATTCCAGCCAACTTTACTGCTGATAAACAAGGTTTAGCAGTTGTAAAAGAGAATATTGAAAAAGCAAAAGTTGTGGGGCGCATGATTGCGAGTGATTATTCATGTGCGATGGTGACAGCACAGCTACTTGAATTTGATCCCCAAACGCAAGAAAAACTCGATACCCTCGCATTTGCTGAAAAATTAGAAACACAAGTACGCGAACCGCTCAGTACAGACAAAGTCAGTATTCATATTATTGGCTTTGCGAAAATGGCGGGTGATGTTGCAGAAGGTGCGAAAGGCGTGGTGCTGTTTTTCGCTATTGCTATCGCATTTACATTTATCATGGTGTGGTTATTCTGCCACAGTTTAAAACTAACAATTTTGCCGATTGCTTGTTCAATTATAGCGGTCATCTGGCAGCTTGGTTTACTGTCAAGTCTTGGCTTTGGACTTGATCCAATGTCAATCCTAGTGCCATTTTTGGTGTTTGCTATTGGTGTAAGCCATGGCGTGCAAATGATCAACGACATTGGTAAAAAAGTGTGCACCGGCAGCAATACACGCGTGTGTTGTCAGGCAAGTTTTAGGGCCTTATTAATTCCCGGTGGTATAGCGTTGTTATCTGATACGATTGGCTTCCTAACATTATTAACCATTGATATCGGTATTATCCGAGAGTTAGCGATTACAGCGAGTTTGGGTGTGGCGGTGATTATATTCACTAACTTGATCCTTCTGCCTGTTTGGGCGTCTTACATGAACTTTGAAGGCTCGGTGCGTATCCAATCTGGTAACCACACAGACAAACCAAACATGCTGGATACCTTGCGTGAAATTTTGGTTAAGACAACTGAGCGTAAGACCGCAGCTGTCATCATTGTTTTAACGGCACTCCTCTTTGCAGTCGGTTACTGGCAGGCAGATAAAATGCGTATTGGTGACTTGCACGCCGGCGCACCTTCACTGCATCAAGATGCGCGATATAATCAAGACACCTTCTTGATTTCAGATAAGTACACGATTTCATCTGATATTTTAAAAGTGATTGTTGAAGCATATCCTGCAGCGTGTACAGAGCATGATGTAATGGAGCGAATCGGTCGTTTCCAATGGCAAATGGAAAATGTAGCTGGCGTACAATCAGCAGTGAGTTTAAGTAGCGTTGCTCAGTCGGTTAATGCTGGTTTTAATGAAGGTAATTTAAAATGGCAAAGTTTACCGCGTAATACCGCAAGCTTAGTGCAATCGACATCGCGTGTTGAGACCAGCTCTGGTTTTTTAGATGGTAACTGTTCAGTGATGCCTGTAATCATTTTCTTAAATGACCACAAAGCAGAGACAATTGATCATGTTGTCGCAAAGGTAAAAGAGTTTGCAGCTCAAGAGCAAACCGATAAAGTGCAATTTAAGCTAGCTTCAGGCCCTGTTGGGGTAATGGCTGCAACAAATGAATCTGTGTCGGCTGCACAATTACCGATGATGCTCTATGTTTATGGCGCAGTTATTTTACTTTGCTTAGTGAGTTTTAGGAGCGTAAAAGCCACAGTAGCCGTGGTACTGCCGTTGTATATCGTATCAACACTTGCGCAAGCATTAATGGTGCAATTAGAAATAGGCTTAACGGTATCAACCTTACCTGTTATCGCATTAGGGGTGGGGATTGGCGTTGATTACGGAATTTACATTCTGTCATCGATGATGTCACAGTTAAAACGTGGCGTCGCATTAGAAGTCGCTTACCGTAACGCCCTTGTTGAACGAGGCAGTGCAGTACTCTTCACAGGTATCACCTTAGCGATAGGGGTGAGCACGTGGATTTTCTCTGATCTGAAGTTCCAGGTGGATATGGGTATTCTGCTTACCTTTATGTTCTTAGTGAATATGTTAGGTGCAGTGCTGCTTTTACCCGCGATTGGTAGCTTCCTCTGGACTGACCAGAAAAAATAATGTAAATAATTGTGCTCCGATATGGCCAGGAATGGCCATATATATCTATATTTTGTGAATAGATGACCAAATAGCTGAAAAGCTTAAAATGATTTCATCGAAAAGGCTGTTTATTAGCTGTAAAAGAGTTAGAATTTACCTGACTCCACGCTAATAAATGGCTGTACAAATATTCTACTAATCAATAAGTAGTATAGATTAAGGAACATACAATGACACGAAATGAAGGGCAAGCCTCGGTTATCTTAGATAATGTCTGTAAGCTGATCCAGAAAAAAGTTCACGCTGATAATGTGTTACTCGTTGAGAAATTCGCCAAAGCCTTGTACAGCAATATGTCTAAAGAGGATTTGGCACATCGCAACGATAGTGACTTATATGGCGCTGCACTAAGCCTATGGAACTCGCTAGAAAAAAATAATTCTGATGACGCGGTTGTCCGTGTCTTCAATCCTGAAGTAGCAAAAGATGGCTGGCAGTCATCGCACACAATTGTAGAAATTATCGCTAAAGATATGCCTTTCTTAGTTGATTCTGTGCGCATGGCCATGACCCGCGAAAACATCGCTTCTCACTTGCTACTTCACTCTCCGCTTAAAATTCAACGTGATAAAAACGCAAAAATCACGGGTATTTCTAGCTTAAAAGCAGAGCAAGAATCAACGTCTACAAAAACGGTATTCTTTATCGAAATTGATCGTCAAACAGACGCAAAAGTGATTGAATCGTTTAAGAAAGAGCTTGAATCTGTGCTTGTTGATGTTTCTGTTGCTGTAGAAGATTGGCAGCCAATTCGTGAAAAACTAATTGCTGTAACGAAAGACTTACCGAAGCGTCACCATAATAATAAAGAAAGTGAAGTTTCTGAAACGGTTGAGTTTTTAGACTGGTTAGCGAAAGATAATTTCACTCTAATGGGATACCGTGAATACGAGCTTTCGCCAGTTCAAGGCGACTATCAGTTAAAAGGTAAAAAAGGTACTAGCTTAGGTTTGATGAAAAACTCAGACGAAGAGCACAGCCGTCTTTTATCTGAGTTACCTGAAGTGGCGCGTCAAGAAGCGCGTAGCAATAACTTACTCATCTTAACAAAGACGAACTCAGTGTCTCGCGTTCATCGTCCTGCATACATCGATTATGTAGGCATTAAACGTTTCGATGACAAAGGTAACGTGGTTGGTGAAGACCGTTTTATCGGTTTATTCTCATCAAGTTTTTATAACAACAGCGCCGCTGATGTGCCAGTACTAAAAAGTAAAATCAACCGCATTATGGAAATGTGTGATTTTGCGAAAGGTACGCATGCATACAAAGCCGTGTTAAATATTTTAGAAACGTACCCGCGTGATGAGCTTGTACAAGCACGTGAAACCGAGCTGCTAGAAGTTGCAATGGGCGTGTTACAAGTACAAGAGCGTGATATGTGTCGCATTTTTGTTCGTAAAGACGCATACGGTCGTTTCTTCTCGTGTATGGTTTATGTACCGCGCGAGCGTTACAACACCGCACTTCGCCGTGAAACACAAAGTATTTTAGCGAATGCATTTAATTCTGACGAAAAAGTCGAATTTACTACTTTCTTCTCTGAGTCGACATTAGCCCGTACACACTACACGGTGCGTGTGACTGACAATAATATTGAATATAACGTGAAAGACATCGAAAATAACCTAATTGAAGCGGCCCGTACTTGGGAAGATAGATTACAATCTGCATTACTTGAAAGTGCAGGTGAAGCACGCGGTAAAGAATTAAACCGTAAATATGCGCAAGCTTTTGCAAGTGCGTATAAAGATCAAGTTCTTCCAAGCGCTGCAGTTGTTGATATTGAAAAGCTTGAGCTTCTTAGCGACGAAAACAAATTAGAAATGTTGTTCTACCGTCCGCAAGAAGAAGCGAATACCAATGTTGTACGCTTAAGCTTGTTCCATAAGGATGAGCCTATTCATTTATCTGACGTCATGCCAATGTTAGAAAACTTTGGACTTCGCGTTGTAGGTGAAACGCCTTACTCAGTAAAAACAACTGATGGTAACGTTAATTGGATCATGGACTTCACCATGCTAATTGACAACAAGGGTATCGCTGACTTTGATAAAGTGTCAGCTCGATTCCGTGCTGCATTAACAAATGTTTGGAACAATCGTTTAGAAAACGACGGCTTCAACCGTTTAGTATTAATGGGTGGCTTAACAGGCCGTGAAGCATCAATTTTACGTGCTTACGCGAAATATATGCGTCAAATTGGTGTAACGTTCTCGCAAACTTACATTGAAAGTACTTTTGCTAATTACCCGCATATTGCATCGCAAATCGTTAATTTATTTACTAAGAAGTTCTCTGTTAAGAACCCTGGTAGCGAAAAGACGCTTGAGAAACTGATTAGTCAAATTTACCTTGAGCTTGAAAACGTTGCTAACCTAGATGATGACCGTATCATTCGTTTATACGTTGATATGATTAACGCGACACTGAGAACTAACTTCTTCCAAAAAGAAGCTGATGGCCAATTTAAGTCATATGTATCGTTCAAAGTACAGCCTTCTATGATCCCTGAAATGCCACTACCGCTTCCAGCGTTCGAGATTTTCGTTTACTCGCCGCGTGTTGAAGGTGTGCATTTACGCGGTGGCAAAGTTGCGCGTGGTGGTCTGCGTTGGTCAGACCGTCGTGAAGATTTCCGTACTGAAGTATTGGGTCTTGTTAAAGCACAACAAGTTAAGAATACAGTTATTGTGCCAGTAGGCTCGAAAGGTGGTTTCGTTTGTAAGCAACTTCCAACAGACCGTGAAGCATTTTTTAAAGAAGGCCAAGAGTGCTACAAAATCTTTATCCGTGGTTTATTAGACATTACAGATAACATTGAGCGTGGCGAAATTGTTCCGCCTGTTGATGTTGTCCGTCATGATGAAGACGACCCATATCTTGTTGTTGCTGCCGATAAAGGTACTGCTACATTCTCTGATATCGCAAATGGCATTGCTAACGAGTATAACTTCTGGCTAGGTGATGCTTTCGCATCAGGTGGTTCAGTGGGTTATGACCATAAGAAAATGGGTATCACTGCAAAAGGTGCGTGGGAATCTGTTAAACGTCATTTCCGCGAAATGGATATCGACTGTCAAACAACAGATTTCACTGTGGTGGCCATAGGTGACATGGCGGGTGACGTATTTGGTAATGGTATGTTGCTTTCTAAGCACATTCGACTGCAAGTGGCGTTTAACCACATGCACATCTTTGTTGATCCTAACCCTGATGCAGCGACGTCATATCCAGAACGTGAGCGTTTATTCAATCTACCACGTTCTTCGTGGGAAGATTACAATAAAGATCTTATTTCACAAGGGGGTGGCGTTTTCTCTCGTGCCGCTAAATCAATTAGCTTAAGCCCTGAAATGAAGAAAATGCTTGGCACCAAGAAAGCGAGCATGACACCTAATGAGTTAATCAAAGCTGCCTTAATGATGGAGTTTGATTTACTGTGGAATGGTGGTATCGGTACTTACATTAAGAACTCTAAAGAAACAGATGCAGATGTGGGCGACCGCGCGAATGATGCATTACGTATTAATGGTGCTGAACTTGGTGCGAAAATCTTAGGTGAGGGTGGTAACTTAGGTGCGACGCAACTGGGTCGTATCGAATTTGCTGCCAAAGGTGGTCGTGTAAATACTGACTTTATTGATAACGTGGGCGGTGTTGCCTGTTCGGATAACGAAGTTAACATCAAAATCTTATTAAATGGTTTAGTGGCAGAAGGTGACTTAACACGTAAACAACGTGATGAGTTACTGTATTCAATGACCGATGAAGTGTCACAACTAGTCATTAAAGATTGTTACCGTCAAACGCATACACTGTCTATTACTCAGTCTAAAGGTACGTCAACACTTAAAGAAAAAGTACGCTTTATTCATGCACTTGAAAAAGATGGCAAGTTAAATCGTGCGATTGAGTTCATCCCAACAGATGAAGAATTAGCTGAGCGCGCAGCCGCAGGTAAAGACTTAACTCGTCCTGAGCTGTCTGTGCTTGTTTCATACGCGAAAATGGTTCTTAAAGAGTCTCTTGTTGTTGAAGAGATCACAGAAAACCCTTATTACCGTCAGTTGTTAGTTAATTCATTCCCAGTGCCACTTCGCGAGAAGTTTAACGACGCAATGGATAACCACCCTCTTCGTAAAGAGATTATTGCAACTAAACTTGCCAATAATATCGTAAATGATATGGGCCTTAACTTCATGGTTCGTATGAATGAAGAAACCGGTGCAAACGAAGCTGAAATAGCACTGTGTTATTCAATCGCTAAAGAAGTGTTCCAGATGACAGATACGTGGTCATCAATTGTGGCGCTTGATAATAAGATACCAGCGGCAGTTCAGACAGAAATGCTGTATCAATTACGCCGTACTGTACGTCGTGCAACACGTTGGTTCTTACGTCACCGTAATAAAGCACAAACGATTGAACAAGCAATTGAGTTCTTCTCACCCACATTCGCCGATTTAAGCGAAAACTTAAACAGCTACATGGTTGAGAAAGAAAGCGAACGCTTAGTTAAAGCAGCAGATAAATTGATTGATAACAATGTGCCAAAAGCACTGGCTACGCGCATTGTCTCACTTTCAAGCTTATTCTCTGTAATGGACTTAGCTGAAATTGCTAATAACTCAAATTGCAGTATCGACATGGTGTCTAACACTTACTTCAAGCTGGGTGCACGTATGGGGTTACATTGGTTCTTAGACCAAATTACCAATCAACCTGTTGCAAACCATTGGCAAGCACTTGCTCGTGCATCATACCGAGAAGAGCTTGACTGGCAACAACGCACATTGTCAGCGGTTGTGTTAAATAGCTTTGTTGGTGACAACAAAGATGTAGACGCACAAATTGACGAGTGGATGGATAATCAAGAGTTGTTATTACAACGTTGGAAACAGATGTTATCTGAGTTTAAGACATCGCAAAGCCATGATTTTGCGAAGTTCTCAGTGGCACTTCGTGAACTAATGTTGCTAAGCCACAACTGTGACACTTCCAAATAAATGAAAAGTCGTTAAAATACATACCCCAGCTCGCTGGGGTATTTTTTTGCCCTTAATTTGCAATGTACCGTTTTAATAAAGCTACACTGTTTATTTTACTTAAGGAACAAACCATGTTTTATGATCTAGCTCGCCGTTTTATGTTTACCCGTGATGCGGAGTGGGCTCATGAATTTGCACTTAATAATTTACGTCGATTTGCGCATACTCCATTGAGTGCAGCATGGTCACAAACAGTCCCTAATAAACCTGTTAATTTTCTTGGCTTAGAATTCAAAAATCCGGTGGGTCTTGCAGCTGGGCTAGATAAAAATGCCGAGTGTATTGATGCTTTTTCACAAATGGGATTTGGTTTTGTTGAAGTCGGTACAGTGACACCTCGTCCACAAGCCGGTAATGACAAACCACGTATTTTCCGCTTACCTCAATCAAATGCGATCATTAATCGTATGGGCTTTAATAATAAAGGAGTCGATAACCTTGTTAATAATGTTAAAGCTGCAAAGTATGATGGCATTCTAGGTATCAATATTGGCAAAAATAAAGACACACCTAACGAGCAGGGTAAAGACGACTATATCCACTGTATGCGCAAAGTATTCGAATATGCATCGTACATTACGGTCAATATCTCTTCGCCAAATACGCCAGGATTGCGTGATTTACAGTACGGTGAAGCGCTAGATGATTTATTACAAAGCCTGAAAAATGAACAGTTGGATTTGGCTGCAAAACATAATAAGCACGTGCCAATGCTTGTCAAAATAGCGCCTGATCTTGATGCAGTACAGATTTCACAAGTCAGTGACTCATTGATCAATAATAAGATCGATGGTGTTATTGCGACAAATACCACACTTGAACGTGCAGCAGTTCAAGGACAACAGTATGCAGATGAAGCTGGGGGCTTATCGGGGCAACCTGTACGTGCTCGCTCAACCCACGTCGTTAGTGAGATAAAGCGTCTAACTGAGGGTAAGTTACCTATTATTGGTGTTGGTGGAATTGATGATGCAGAATCAGCAAAAGAGAAGTTTGCTGCCGGTGCAGACCTCGTTCAAGTTTACACGGGTTTCATTTATAAAGGCCCAGAATTGGTAAAAACGATCCTAAAAGGCTTATAAGGATCAGTTATCTAAGCAATTGATCATTAATAAAATGTTCTAAAAAATCATTTTATTAATGGTCTGCTTTAGTTATACTTATGTGCTAAGTATGCAGGAATTTTTTATTTTTAGTAGAGGGAGGAGTCATGTTACAAGCATCAAAGCAATGGAAATGGCTTGCTTGTTCTAAAAATAATCGTCTTTTGGTTGACCTTGACCAAAATATGCAGCTATGCACGCCTTACAAACTTCGTCAGCTCACTGATGCTGTCTTGTGTGAACCAAATTTTAGCCTCGAAGACGCTGATTTTTACCAACAAGTCTATCAATATCTTGAGACATTCTCGCTCTGGAGCCCTGCGCAACTTTGCCAAATTGCTTTGAACGCGACTGCGGTTAAATTTCATTTAAAACCAGTGCTTGCTAAAAGTTGGTTTTTTCATGAGTACCATGGCAGTGAACCAAGTGTTGAAGCGGTTGTTAAACTTTGCTCACACGCCCAAGAAGGTGAGTTTTTAATTGTTGATCATTGCAGCGATGCGTCTGTGTGTATTAACTTAAGTGAGCACTTTCAGTTAGATGAAAATCTATCGTTGCAGCAATTTGAAGCTATCAAAGTGCTAAACAATCGTATCTTTCCTGTTTATATCCAACAAAAACAGTTTAAATCTGCTTAATATCCCTTTAAATGATGGCGTTTTTGTTCGCTAAGCTATGCTATAATCCTGCGCAATTAGCATTTAAGGGTTTTTACTTTGCAATTTATCGCACTTACTTCTATCGGAATCGAAAATTTACTTGTTGAAGAGTTAACAGAGCTTGGCGCAGAAGTCTCAAAGCAAACTGTTGGTTCTGTCCGTTTTGAAGCTGACAGCTTATTAGCACAAAAAATTTGTTTATCGAGTCGGTTTGCGACGCGAATTCTAATGTTGATAGAAGAGAAAGAAGGCGTTAAAGACAAAGATAGCCTGTATAATTTTGCACGATTGCAGCCATGGCAAGAATGGTTTGGGCCAAAACAGACATTCGCTGTTGATTTTACGGGTACGAATGATTACTTAAAAAACACGCAGTTTTCTGGTTTAGTAATAAAAGATGCAATTGTTGATTACTTTGCTGACTTGTTCGAACAGCGTCCAAATGTTGATAAATACAATGCTAATGTGCGTGTTGTTGCACGATTAAACCGTCATGGTGTGGCGTTGTATATTGATTATTCTGGTCCTCGTTTGTCTGAACGTGGATATCGTCAAGATCAAGGCAAAGCCCCCATAAAAGAACACTTAGCAGCTGCACTTGTAAAACGCAGTGGCTGGCTTGAAAATGTTCAACAACCATTATTCGATCCATGTTGTGGCTCTGGTACTATTTTGATTGAAGCGGCTAGTATGGCACGAAACGAAGCACCTGGTTTATTCCGCGAAGGCTTTGCATTTGAGCGCTTACCTAGTTTTCGAATTCAAAAGTATAAAGAATTAAAAGCAGAATTAATGGCACAAATTACAGAGCCTAAATTGTGGTTAATTGGTCATGATATTGATGCCTCTGTTATTGCAAAAGCACAAGAAAATGCTGAGCGAGCAGACCTTGCAAGCGTGATCAAGTTCAAGCAAAGTGATGCTACAAAACTGACTAGTGTTGCTAAGTTGCCCGGTGTTGTGATTTCGAACTTACCTTATGGCGAGCGACTCGGCTCAATGGCTGAGCTGGTTAACTTGCATCGTAGTTTAGGCGTGGGCTTTAAAAAGCACTTTAATCATTGGAAGTTAGCTTTATTAGGCACAGATGAAAGCTTATTTAAATTATTGAAGTTAGTAAAACTCAAACGCTATAAGTTTAAAAATGGCCCATTAGATGTCGTGCTTAATCTCTATCAACTGGACGATAAACAAGTTGAATTAAGTAAAGAAGATAAACCTGCACTTAACTATGAAGGCTCAACAGCATTTGCTAATCGTTTAAAGAAAAACAAGCAGAACCTAAAAAATTGGCTAAAACAAAACGAAGTAAGTTGCTATCGTGTTTACGATGCAGATATTCCTGAATACAACGTCGCTGTTGATGTATATGATAACGCCGCGGTTATTTTCGAATACGCCGCCCCGAAAGAAATTGATGATAGTACAGCGCAAAAACGTTTGCAAGATGTCATAAGTTTAACCGCTGAGCAATTAGATATAGCCGCTGAAAATATTGCAGTAAAAGTTCGCAAAAAACAAAAAGGCGAAGAGCAATACACCAAAGTTTCAAAACAAAATCGCACCCAAGTGGTTGAAGAATTTGGCGCTAAGTTTAAAGTGAATTTGTTTGATTATTTAGATACGGGTTTATTCCTTGACCACCGCTTGGCTCGTCGCTACATTCAGAAAAATGCGAAAGATAAACGCTTTCTAAATTTATTCGCTTATACCGGTAGTGCATCTGTGCATGCTGCAATGGGTGGTGCAAAAGCGATTACCACGATTGATATGTCGAAAACCTATTTAAAATGGGCACAAGAAAACTTTGACCTGAATGGTATTAGTAATACTCGTTATCGTTTTGAACAAGCAGATTGTTTAAAGTGGTTAGAGTATGCGCAGGGCCAATATGATCTTATCTTTTTAGATCCGCCAACGTTTTCGAATTCAAAACGCATGAAAGATGCTTTTGATGTTCAACGCGACCATATTAAATTATTGACTTGGGTAAAGAAAATTCTAAGTCCAAATGGCACATTAATTTTCTCTAATAACAAACGCGGTTTCACAATTGATGAAGTGGGTCTGATGGGCTTAGGGTTAAAAGCAGAAAATATTTCAGCGAATACCTTATCTCCAGACTTTAAGCGTAATAAGCAAATTCATAATAGCTGGCTAATTACTCATGGCTAAGTTTACTTTGTATCACACAGATGGTTGTCATTTGTGTGAATTGGCCGATGAATTATTAGTGGCTGCAAAGGTAAATTTTGTAGCGCACGATATTATGGATGATGAACAGTTAATCAGTGCGTATCAAACGAGTATTCCAGTTGTTAAAAAAGAAAATGGTGAAACACTATATTGGCCATTTGATGAATTACAGTTAGCAAAATTTATTGCTGATAATTAAGAATAAGAGTAGTAGTCACGATGGATTTAATCAGAATTGCCAAAGCACAACTTGCTTACGGTACACATCCTTTACTTGATGATGCTGATGCGGTTATTGAGTCAGGTGAACGAGTGTGTATTGTAGGGCGCAATGGTGCCGGTAAATCAACGTTATTAAAAGTGTTAGATGGGCAAGTTACCCTAGATGATGGTGAGATAAACCAGTTAGGTGGTATCCGCATTTCTCGTTTAGAGCAAGATCCACCAAAAGGTGCTCAAGGTACTGTATTTGACTACGTAGCCCAGGGCATGCCAGATATAGCTCAGCTATTAATTGATTATCATCAGGTCAGTAATCAAATGCAAACCGACTGCAATGACAAGTTGCTGAATAAACTTGAACGTTTATCAAATCAACTTGAAACAGTGGATGGATGGCGGTTTGATACGCGTATTCAACTGGTTTTGTCACGTTTAGAGCTCGAACCTGAAGCTAAATTAGAGTCATTATCTGGCGGGTGGCTTCGTAAAGTTGCCTTAGCACGAGCCTTAGTAAGCGAACCCGATTTGTTATTGCTTGACGAGCCAACCAACCACTTGGATATGAACAGTGTTATTTGGCTTGAGCAATTTTTAAAAGAGTTTAAAGGCGGCATTGTTTTCATTTCTCATGACCGTGCCTTTATACGTGCTGTTGCAACGCGGATTCTTGATTTAGACCGCGGTAAACTTGTCTCTTATCCTGGGGATTATGCCACCTACTTAGAGCAAAAAGCACATGATTTAAAAGTAGAAGAAGCACAGAATGCCCTTTTTGATAAACGTTTAGCAGAAGAAGAAACGTGGATCCGTCAAGGGATCAAAGCCCGAAGAACACGTAATGAAGGACGTGTGCGTGCGCTAAAAGCGCTTCGTAAAGAACGTCAACAACGTGTTGAGCAAGTGGGTAAAACAGACTTCAATATCGAAACGTCAGAGCGCTCTGGTAAGTTAGTCTTTGAAGCGAAGCATATTGCCCACGCTTTTAAAGATAAAGTGATTGCAAAAGACTTCTCTACTCTGGTTATGCGTGGTGATCGTATTGGTCTTGTCGGTCCTAACGGTATCGGTAAAACAACATTATTAAAAATTCTTTTTGGTGATTTACAACCGGATGCAGGTACCGTTAAGCAAGGTGTAAACCTTGAATTTGCTTATTTTGACCAATATCGCGAGAAATTGGATGAAGAAGCCACAGTGCAAGATAACGTAGCAGAGGGTAAACAAGAAGTGATGATGGGCGGTCGTTCACGTCATGTGTTGGGTTATTTGCAAGATTTCTTATTTCCGCCAGCTCGTGCACGCACGCCTGTTAAAGCACTGTCAGGTGGTGAGAAAAACCGTTTATTACTCGCGAAATTATTTTTAAAGCCTTCGAATATTTTGGTTCTGGATGAACCGACCAATGATTTAGATATTGAAACACTTGAGCTATTGGAAGATATTATTAACCAATACCAAGGAACGGTTTTGATTGTAAGTCACGACCGTGAGTTCATTGATAATACATGTAACTCCGTGTGGGCCTTCGAGGGTGATGGTAAAATAAGTGATATTGTGGGTGGTTACAGCGATTATGAAGCCTACACCGCATATTTAGCCGAACAGCAAAAACAAAAGCAGCAACAAGTGAAACCAGAGAAGTCTGCTGGTGTGAGCAATGATAAAACGCAAAAGAAGAGCAATAAACTCTCTTACAAATTAAAACTTGAATTAGAAGAATTACCCAGTAAAGTGGAACAACTTGAAAAAGCGCTCGATGCTCAGCAACTTGTGGTTAGTGATCCGGACTTTTTTAAGCAAGATGCAGCAATTACAACAGAAGCATTGAACCATTTAGCCCAGTTAGAGTCTGAGCTTGAAGCCGCATTTGAGCGCTGGGAAGAACTCGAAGATTTAAAGAATCAGTAGTAAGGATTAAAATGAAATATAAACTACTCGCTGCCAGTATTTTAGCCACCTTAAGTACCTCAGCGATGAGCGCGACCTATAAGCTAACAGAGCTTGGTGGTTTAGATGGCGCAAAACTGAATTATGTAACAGACGTTAGCGAAAATGGTCATGTTATTGGTTTAAGTAATGGTGTTTACAGATTACCAATTGATATTTCTTATATTGATTTTGATGACAATGCTATTAAGTCTGCTTACGAAAGCGAAAAAGACAGATTTGAACTAATTGATAAAGAAATTACGTTTACACTTGATGACATTGAAAATAATGATGCCGTAAATACCAATGCCGATGCGCATTCGTTTATGCTCCGTTTTTTATCGAGTGATAGCCGTTCTGTGGATTCCGAGTATCAAAAATTAGCGAGTGCAATTGCCACTGTCTATAGCGCTGAGGGGGCTGCAGAGCAAGTTATTTTTGATGAACAGTCATTAGATTATGATGGTTTAACACGTTCAACATCTAACTATTTAAGTGCGGTTGCTGAAGACGGTGTTATGGCGGGTTGGGGCAGTGCCCCATACGAGAAAACATCTTTTACACAAGCTGATGAAGACGAAGCGGAGACACATTTCTTACGTGATTTTATTAGACGGGGAGTGGTGATTTCAGCTGATGGGGTAAAAGTGCCTCTTACGCCTGAGTTTGATGAATTTGGCGGTTTTAGTGCTGCTTATGATATTGTTAAAACAGAGCTTGGTTACGAAGTTGTTGGTACTGTGTCGACAGACATTGCAGAAGATCGCCAAGAAAATATCGACGACAGATGTGATGGTGAAGACGAGCCTGTTTCAGATTGTGTTGAGAGTATTGAACGAAATAACAATAATGGAATATACAATAAACGTGCCGTTAAATGGACATTAGACAATAATTTCAACATCACGAATACTGAAATTTTCGGTTTAGGTTTAACCCCTAAAGACGATGAAAAGTTCGCTTTTAAAAGTGGCGCTTATGCGATTAACAAAAATGGGTTAATTGCGGGTATGTCTGATGTGCGATACAAAGACACAGATCGACGCACCACGATGCCTGTTATATTCGAAAACGGAGAAGTCAAAGAATTTATCAATCAGGACGATGATTGGCAATTAGGCCAAGTGCTGTCGATGAATGACAATGACATTATTGTTGGCTATGCTTCAAAGCGCATTGAGGGTAGAACAACAACAAAGTTTTATTATTATGACAAGCAAAATGACACTGTTGTATTCCCAAGCGACTATTTTGCAAGCTCAAACTCAATTGCTAATGATGTAAATGATAATGGTATTATTGTCGGTGAAGGTGAAACCGATATTTTTAATTCGTCTTCACGCCGCCGTGAAGGTTTTATGTACACCATTGGCGAAGATAAAATTGTTAACTTAAATGATTTATTACCGTGTTATGAAGCGGATGGTGAAACACGTTTTGGTTACAAGGTAGCTGAAGCGAAATCAATCAACAACAATAACGAAATTTTCGGTGTTGCGACTAAAACGGTTGAGAAAACAGATTCGTTTGGTAATGTAGTGCGTGATGTTGATGGCAACATTGAACACGAAAGTGTTACGGTAGCTGTAAAACTAACACCTATTAGTGGCAGTGTAGAGGAATGCCCGGCGGAAGAAGTTGAGCAATATGAACGCCAATCTGCAAGCTTTCCGTGGTTTGCGTTTTTACTGTTGCCATTTGCTGCAGTGCGCCGCGTGTTCAGTAAGAAATAATAAACTACGCGATAATTAACAAAAAAAACCCAGCTTAAAGCTGGGTTTTTTGTCTATACTGAAAGGTATGTTTTTTAGTATTTTGTTGTTGCTTTATTTATGACGGTGTAGCCACGCTTTTCGCACTGAGCGCTTCCAAAGCATATCAATCGCAAAATAGCCTACAAGTGATGCCGCTGAAGCACAAATTAATGAGCCGACTAAAAAAGCGGGTCCAATCGTAGTGAGGCTATCTATAAACCATTGCCAACTTGGCTCAAAATGGAAATGTTGAGTTGGTTGAGCAAGGGCTATAGTCCCAACAATGTATGAACAATAAAAGATAGGAGGCATTGTCAACGGGTTAGTGATCCACACTGTTGCAACAGAAATAGGCAAGTTAACACGTAATGGAATTGCCAAGGCGGCAGCTAAAACCATTTGAAAAGGAACAGGGATGAAAGCAAAAAACAAACCTACCGCAAAAGCACCCCGAGCGGAGCGTCTATTTAAGTGCCATAAGTTGGCGTCATGTAATAAACGACCAAAAATTCTTAAATATTTATGATCTCTTACCTTGTTATGATCGGGTAAAAACCGTTGGATCGTTTTTTTAGCCATCTAAAGCAACCATTTACATCTATTTGGTTATGCAGTGGCTTTGTGTTGGGGTGTTTTATAACCGTTTACACACTGAACACTGCGGCGTTCTATATAATGAGTTTTGCTGTCATTTTAGCGAGTCTCTATTTTAAGCCTTTTTTGTCGGTATTGTCAGGGTTTATTTGTGGTATTTTTATCGTAATCTTTCATTATCTTATTTTTTACTCAGCCAGTTTATGCCAAATAGAAATAGACAAACCCATTGACGCTCATTTACAGATTATTTCAATTCACTCTTTTGCATCGCCTTATTATGCCAAAGTACGCTTGATTAATGTTCAAGGCTGCTCGCTGCCTCGGTTTATAGCCCCTTTAGCGATGCTAAGTATTACGACTGAAAAGCAACTAGATGTGGGAAGCTTGTTAACAAGCCAAGTTAAATTAAAAGCATTTCGAACTGTTAAAAACTTTGACAGCTTTAATCGTGAGCGCTTTGCGTTCACAGAGCGAATTATTTATAAGGGCAGAACAGTTGGCAAAACACATCATTTAAGCAGTACAAGTAGCGCTGCGATCAGGTCACACTACCAATCTTATATCAGTGATATTACCGCGGGTACGAAACTACAATGGATGTACTATGCCTTATTAACAGGGGACAGAAGTAAAATTTCGTCAGTCGATAAAACTCATTTGCGCGAACTGGGGCTCAGTCATTTACTTGCGATATCGGGACTACATATTGGCCTGATATTTACGCTCGGTTTTTATACCAGCAAATGGGTGTTTATGTGTACTCAGGTTGCTATTAAACAAAGCATGCAACTTAGTAAACTTTTTGTGGTGTTTGGTTTCTGTTGTGCATTTTTGTATGTTTACTTAAGCGATTTTGTTGTATCTGCAACCCGAGCGTTGGTGATGTTGGGTTGTTACTTAATAATTTACCTTTTAGCTAAAAACCCCCTGCAGTGGCGAAGTATCTTATTTGCTTTATCAGTGGTGTTGGTCATGAATCCATTTTCACTACTCAATCCTGGTTTTTATTTTAGTTTTACTGCTGTTGCCATTATTTTTTTAGTGATTAACCAGCCTCTAACTATAAAAAACGGTTTAATAAAGCACAGTGTTCAGCTGTTTATGATCCAAGGAGCGCTTTTTGTGGGGCTTTTACCTTTGTCGTTATATTTTTTCGACGGAGTCAGTGTCATTGGCCTTTTAGTTAATTTGATAGCTGTGCCATTGATTAGTTTAGTGGTTATGCCGCTCTTAGTAATGTATTCGCTGTTGTCTTTGATTGTTGATACAAGTTACGTTTTTAAGCTGTTCGATGGTGTATTTTACAGCTCCTTTGAGTTTATTATTTCAACGCCTCATGATTGGCGTTGGGTTGATGTGAGGATTAATGGTTTTAAATCATTGTTGTACTTGTATTGTACCTTGTTAATTGGGCTGTTTAGCCCATGTAAACGCTTTAGTATAATCCCGAGCTTTATTTTTATTATTGACTGGTTGCTGACACCAAAACCTTTATTTCAATTAGATTTATTTGACGTAGGACATGGTCTAATGGCGATGGTAAGCACCAATAATAAAGCCATTGTGTATGATTTAGGTCCGCAATACTTTGCGCGCTATGATTATGTAAATTCAGTACTCGTTGCAAATATTCGACAACAAAACTTAGAGGTTGTGGCGACTATTATAAGTCATCAAGATAATGATCACGCGGGAGGACTGACGAGTTGGAAACAAGCAGGTTACACTGCTACGTTTGAAAAGTTTCATCCCAGTGGAATCAAACTGCCATGTTTGTCTCAGCATTTTAAATTTGAAAACCTCAATATCACTTCGCTTACAGCCGACTCGAATCATGATAATAATAATGACCGCTCCTGTATTTTAAAAATAAGCAATCCCCAGCATAGCGTGTTATTGACTGGCGATATTTCTAAATTCATTGAACAGCAGTTAGTGAGTCAGGAAGTTGATTTAAATGCGACCATTCTTATCAGTCCCCATCATGGTAGCAATACATCTTCAAGTGGCCTATTTATCGATGCTGTAAATCCTGAGATTGTACTTCATTCATCTGCCTACCAAGGACAATGGTCGTTTCCTCATTCTGATGTCGTTAAGCGATACAATGACCGTGACATACCACAATACACCACAGCTGAGTATGGACACATAAGAATAGAATTTTACCCTCAGTCATACCGTTTAGAATTCGCCCGTGAGCAGGAAAGTTACTGGTTTGAATAAGATTGGCGTTTTGTTTTTACTGTCATAAGGCTACAATAGTCGAAGTCTATGAATAAGAGAGTGTTATGGATCAAACTACAACCCAAATCTATAAGCGATTAGTGAGTTATGTCGGTGATTACAAATTAATCGCGTTTTTTGCAATCGTGGGCATGATTGGTTATTCAGCAATGGACGCCTTGTTTATCAACTTAATGAAACCTTTCATTGATGAAGGGTTAAATGCCCGTAATTCGAAGGTGTTAACATATGCTCCATTTGTCGTTGTTGCACTGGTATTGGGACGTGGGATGTTCAACTACATGTCATCGTATTGTTTGAGTTATGTTGGCTCACAAGTCGTGCGTACATTACGCCAACAGTTATTTGAACATATTTTACATTTACCCGTTTCTTTTCATGATAAAAATTCGAATGGTGACTTAATATCAAAGATCACATTTGATACAGAACAAGTACAGCAAGCGATTACCAAAGCATTATTAATTGTGGTGAGAGAGGGCGCCTTTGTTGTTTTTTTATTGTTTAATATGTTTTATACCAGCTGGAAATTATCACTTATTTTCTTAGTGATTATTCCTCTCGTTGCAGTGATTGTTGCGTTTGTATCTAAACGTTTTCGAATGATTTCAAAAAAAATTCAATCAGCAATGGGTCAAGTTACCCGTACTTCAGAGCAAATGTTGTCAGGCCATAAAGTGATCCATGGTTTTGGTGGACAACAACAAGAAATCGCTCAGTTTTCTGCAATTAACAACCACAACCGCCAGCAACGCATTAAAATGGATGCGACGAAAGCTTTAAGCGTGTCGATTATACAAATATTAGCAGCCAGTGCGATGGCGGTTATTTTATGGGTTGTATCGATGCCGTCGATGATTGACACGATAAGCTCAGGTGATTTTGTGTTATTAATTTCATCTATGATGATGTTGTTAAGACCCTTAAAGCAACTTTCTAATGTGAACAGCGACCTTCAGCGAGGTATTTCGGCTGCACAAAGTATATTTTTAGTGCTTGATGAAGAAATCGAAAAAGACACAGGTACATATACAGTAGATAAGGTAACAGGCCGCATTGAAATTAAAAACGTGACATTCTGTTACCCTACTAAAGAAGAGCCTGTTCTTAAAAACTTAACACTCAGCATTGATGCCGGTGAAAGTATTGCATTGGTCGGGCGCTCAGGCTCGGGTAAATCTACAATCTCTAATTTATTACCTCGTTATTATGAATTAGAAGGTGAAAGCGAAATATTACTCGACGGTGTGTCACTTGCCGATTACAAGCTAACGGATCTTCGTAAACAGTTTGCATTGGTCTCTCAGCAAGTCGTGTTGTTTAGCGACACGATAGCGAACAATATTTGTTATGGGTTAGACAGAAGTTTGACTGAAGATGAATTAATTGCTGTTGCCAAGCAGGCCCATGTTTGGGAGTTTGTAAAAGACTTACCTGAGGGTTTAAATACCCTGGTAGGAGAAAATGGTGTGATGTTATCGGGTGGTCAACGTCAGCGTATTGCCATTGCGCGAGCCATCTTAAAAGATGCACCTATTTTGATTCTTGATGAAGCAACTTCAGCGCTTGATACCGAGTCAGAGAAACTGATCCAACAGGCACTTGATACTTTAATGAAAGAGAAGACATCAATCGTGATTGCGCATCGTTTATCAACGATTGAAAACAGTGATTGTATTTATGTTATCGATAATGGCCAAGTAATCGAAAAGGGCACTCATAACGAGCTGCTAGAAAAAAACGGTACTTACTCTGCGCTTTGTAAGATGCAATTTGGTGAACAATAGTGAGTATGATTGAACAAAGCTGGTACAAACAGCCCCGCTTTTTAACGGTGCTGCTTTTACCTTTGAGCTGTATCTTTTGGCTAATTTCAACCTTACGAGTTAGTCTCTATAAGCTCAAAATACTCAAGGCGTTTAAGGCCAATGTTCCTATCATTGTCGTTGGCAATATTAGCGTAGGTGGTAATGGTAAAACCCCCTTTGTTATTTGGCTCGCTGAGTACTTACAACAGCAGGGTTTAAAGGTCGCGGTAATCAGTCGTGGATATGGCGGTAAGTCTTCGAGTTATCCGCTGTTAGTCACACAAAAAACAACCCCAAGTGAAGCGGGTGATGAACCTGTACTTATTCAACGTCGGCTAGGATGCGTGGTGATGGTAGGACCCAATCGCCAAGCGAGTATTGAAAAGCTGCAACAAGAACACGCTATTGATATCATCATTTCAGATGATGGAATGCAGCATTATAAAATGGCGCGTGATATTGAGTGTTGTATTGTCGACAGTGAACGCCAGTTTGGCAATGGATTTTTGATGCCTGCAGGCCCGCTAAGAGAAACTAAAGCGCGTTTAAAGTCAGTTGATCTTGTGGTAGAGAATGGTGGGGCGACAAACTACCGCTATGACTTAGTACCCAGCCAATTTAGATCGGTTGCATTTTTTGAACGCGTATCAGATACGCTAAATACCGGGCACGCTATCAGTGCAATTGGTAATCCTTTACGCTTTGAGTTAAGCCTTAAGCAACAAGGCATAGACCTGCTTTCGACACACCATTTTCGAGACCATTATAACTATCAACCGACTGATTTTTCGGGCTTTGAAAATGATGCCGTGTTCATGACTGAAAAAGACGCAGTAAAGTGCTTTAGTTTTGCTAAACCTAATTGGTATTATCTACCTGTTGATGCAAGGCCGACTGCCGCTGTTATTGAAAAATTACATTCATTATTAAAACAAAAAGGGATCCTTCATGGCCTTTGATACAAAATTACTTGAAATAATTGCTTGCCCAGTATGTAAAGGTAAGTTGCGCTTAGATAAAGAAAATCAAGAGCTTATAAGTACTGCTGCAAAATTAGCTTACCCAATAAAAGATGATATCCCTGTGCTTCTTGAAAACGAAGCGCGTGAATTAAGTCAAGAAGAGGTTGATAAGTGGAATTCGTAGTTGTCATTCCTGCACGCTATGCTTCTAGCCGTTTACCGGGTAAACCCTTAGCTGATATATGTGGTAAACCCATGATCCAGCATGTTTACAACAAAGCGGCTGCATCAGGTGCAAGTGCTGTGTATGTTGCCACCGATCATCAAGCGGTGTTTGATGTTGTGAAGGGCTTTACAGATAACGTATTAATGACACGTGAAGATCATCAATCGGGCACAGAACGACTTGCCGAAGTGGTTGAAAAGCTAAACCTTGCCAGTGACACGATTGTCGTCAATGTACAAGGTGATGAGCCATTATTGGCCAGTGAAAACGTCAGTCAGGTGGCAAAGTTACTGGCTGAATCTGATGCACCGATGGCAACGCTCAGTGCTAAAATAACTGACTCTGATGATATATTTAACCCGAATTGTGTCAAAGTTGTCAGTGATACTGAGCAAAACGCACTGTATTTTTCGCGGGCGCCTATTCCTTATCATCGCGATGCAATGATGAACGACGATAACAGCACGCTAAATCTGGCTGATTATGCGCGTCATATTGGTATCTATGCGTATCGTGCTGGCTTCATTCAGCAGTATATTGCATTGCCTGAATCGCGTTTAGAACAACTTGAGTCACTTGAACAGTTACGTGTTTTATACCACGGTTACAGCATTAAAATTGCAGGAGCTGTGTGTGAACCTCAAGCCGGTGTTGATACACCCGACGATCTCACACGTGTAATAGCCGCTTTGAGCAACGAGTGCGATGACTGATGTGCACGCTGTTCATCTTCATGCTAGTGAAGATGACTTTTTTGTTTTTTACAAACCTGCGGGCGTTAGCTTTCACAGCGAAGACTGTGCAGGGTTTGTTGTACTTGCAGAGCAACGAGTGAATGAAAAGCTGTTTCCTGTTCACCGGCTAGACAAAGTAACGTCTGGGTTAATTATTTTAGCCAGAAACAAGCAGGCAGCAGCAGAATTTACATCGCTTTTCACTGCGCACCAAGTGAATAAATTTTACCTTGCTGTGAGTGATGAAAAACCTAAAAAAAAGCAAGGCTGGATCAAAGGCGATATGCAAAAAAGTCGCCGTGGTGCGTTTAAGTTGCTAAAAAGCCAAGAAAACCCAGCTATCACGCGCTTTTATTCAAAAAGTATTCGCCCCGGCCTGCGCGCATACTTATTAAAACCTTTTTCTGGCAAGACGCATCAATTAAGAGTGGCAATGAAAAGTATTGGTGCGCCTATATTGGGTGACGTTACTTATGCTGGTACGCCAGATGAGCGTACTAATTTGCATGCATATGCCCTGCAATTTATGTATCAAGGTCAACTAAAAGAATATCGCTGTGCGCATACGACAGGCGCATATCTCAATGAAGTTTTTAACGCAGACGAATTCAAAGAGTGGCTGACTCCTTGGACGTTGGATTGGTAAATGAAAGAAACAACACAAGACATTCGCTTTGGTGGTATCAAGCGCTTATATGGCCATCAACAATTTGATTGGTTACAGCAAGCACATTTTTGTGTCATAGGTATTGGTGGCGTCGGAAGCTGGGCTGCTGAAGCATTAGCACGCACCGGGGTAGGTCAATTGACGTTGATTGACTTAGATGATATTTGCGCAACGAATGTTAATCGTCAAATACATGCTTTAACTGGCACGATAGGTGACGCTAAAGTAGACGCGATGAAAGCGCGTTGTGAATTAATTAATCCAGATATTAAAGTCAATTTCATTGATGACTTTATTACCCTAGATAACATTCGTGAGCACATTCAGGGCTTTGATTATGTAATTGATTGTATTGACGCAGTAAAAGAAAAAGCGGCACTGATAGCCCATTGTAAGCGAGTCAAGTTACCTGTTATTACAACCGGTGGTGCTGGGGGGCAAACGGATCCTAGCCAAATTAGTTTTGGTGATGTTGCTAAAACAACCCATGACCCATTGCTTGCAAAAGTCCGTTATATTCTCAGAAAACAGTACAACTTTAGTAGCAACCCTAAGCGAAAATTTAATGTTGATTGTGTTTATTCAACCGAACAATTAGTGTATCCAACGTCCGACGGTGAAGTGTGTCAAGCAAAACAAGGCGCAGATGGCTCGATGAACATGGATTGTAACAACGGTTTTGGCTCAGCAACCATGGTAACGGGTAGCTTTGGCTTTTTTGTTGCAGCCAAAGCAATTAGAAAATACCTGGATAAAAAACAGCGAAGTTTAAAATAGCGCTTTTTAGCGCTTTTCCTGAGCCATAGTTTGAATTTTATCAACCATGGCTTTTATGCCGTTGCCGCGTGATGGGCTTAAATGGCTAATTAGACCAAGTCGTTCAAATTCGTTATAGGCATTAATTTGAGTTGCTTGCTCGGGTGTTAGACCATTGTATAAGGCCAAAATTAAGGCCAGTAACCCTTTAACAATACGTGTATCAGAATCACCCGCAAGCACTAGGCTGTTTTCGGAGTGGTCAAAATCAATATAAAGCCATACCTTACTTTCACAGCCTTTTACAAGCGCATCATCAACTTTTAAAACATCGGGCATGACCGGTAGCTTTTTACCTAACAGCATAATTTGACGATATTTTTGTTGCCAGCCATTTGCATTCTCGATGTCTTGAGTCACGGTGTGAAAAGGTGAATTCATAATATATCCAACATTAATCTAATAGTTCTATACAGTGCTTGAGTGCTTTAATAAACGCATCAACATCGTCAAGTGAATTATACAGTGCGAAGCTCGCTCTTACAGTGCCAGGAATGCCTAATTTGCTCATAATTGGTTGGGTACAGTGATGGCCACTACGAACAGCTATGCCGTAACCATCCAGTAGCGTTGCTAAATCAAATGGATGCTCATCACGATAATTAAAACTGATATTGCCAATGTTATTTTCTTTATGCGAATAAATAGTAATCCCCGCAATGGTTGATAATTGTTTTATCGCATAATTGAAAATTGTATGCTCATGTTGACGCATTCCATTGAAATCAAGTGCTGTTAAATAAGCGATTGCTTCGGCAAAGGCGATTACGCCTGCAATGTGTGGCGTACCCGCTTCAAATTTGCCTGGCGCATCACGAAATGTACTGTGTGTTAAGCTTACAGTCTCAATCATTTCGCCACCTGTTTGATAGACATCAAGCGTATTTAAGCGTGAGTAACGACCATAAAGCCCCCCCAATCCTGTTGGGCCCAGCATTTTATGTGCAGAGAAAACATAAAAATCACAATCGAGTTTATTTAAATCGGGTCTTAAATGCATCGCCGCCTGTGCGCCATCAATAACAGAAGTCGCATTAACTTCTTTGCAAGCAGTGATAATTGGCCCTAAGTCAGTGATATTTCCTAATGTATTCGAAGCATGGGTTACAGCAACAACGCTCGGTTTATGCTCGCGAATAAATGCAGCACATTCATTACTATCCAGGACTAAATCAGCTGTAATGGGCAAAATAATGAGCTCTGCATTTACTTTTTTTGCAAGTTCTTGCCACGGAACGATATTAGCGTGATGCTCAATCGCTGATATCGCTATTTTATCGCCTGATTTTAGGTGTGAAGTTAGGCCGTTTGCAATTAAGTTTAGTGATTCGGTTGCCCCTTTAGTCCAAACAATTTCGGTACGCTGTACATTTAAATACTCTGCGATTGCTGTTCGTGTATCTTCATAGCGACGTGTCGCATGCTCACTGAGAAAATGACGACCGCGATGAACATTGGCATTTTCAGCACTGTAATAGCTTTCTAATGCTTTGATAACTGATAGAGGCTTTTGCGAGGTAGCTGCTGAGTCTAAATACACTAATGGGTATTCATTTACTGTCTGTGTGAGTAAAGGAAAGTCGGCGCGTATAGTTTCGAAATCAAACATGGATAAGCCTAAACAACAAGAATGCGACGATTTTAATTACTTTGCACAAATAGACAAGTGGTGGGCAATAAAAAAGGCCGCTTAGCGGCCTTTTTTAAACACGAAATCGTATTAACGCTTGTCTGTTGGTACGTAATCGCGTGATGTTTCACCAGTGTATAACTGACGTGGGCGGCTGATCTTGTGGCCAGGTTGAGATAGCATCTCATCCCAGTGAGAGATCCAACCAACAGTACGAGACATAGCAAAGATTACTGTGAACATGCTAGTCGGGATACCGATTGCTTTTAAGATGATACCAGAGTAGAAATCTACGTTAGGGTATAGTTTCTTCTCTACGAAGTACGGGTCTTCAAGCGCGATTTGTTCAAGTTTCATTGCGATATCAAGCAATGGATCTTGAATGTTTAGCTCTGCTAATACTTCATGACATGTTTGACGCATTACCGTCGCACGTGGGTCGAAGTTTTTGTAAACACGGTGACCAAAGCCCATAAGACGGAATGGGTCTGACTTGTCTTTCGCTTTAGCAACGTATTCGTCGATACGGTCAACAGAACCGATTTCTTCTAACATGTTAAGACATGCTTCGTTAGCACCGCCGTGTGCAGGACCCCACAGTGATGCGATACCAGCAGCGATACATGCGTAAGGGTTTGCACCAGATGAACCCGCTAAACGAACCGTAGACGTTGACGCATTTTGCTCGTGGTCAGCGTGAAGCATGAAGATTTTGTCCATTGCTTTAGCTAAAACTGGGCTCACTTTGTATTCTTCAGCAGGCACTGAGAACATCATGTGTAAGAAGTTTTCAGCAAAGCTTAAATCGTTGCGTGGGTAAACAAACGGTTGACCAACGTTATATTTGTAAGCCATTGCTGCGATTGTCGGTAACTTAGCTACTAACTTAATCGCGCTCGTTTTACGCTGTGTTGCATCAGTGATGTCTAAATCTTCATGGTAGAAAGAAGAAAGTGCACCTACTACACCACATAGCATTGCCATCGGGTGAGCATCAAAGCGGAAACCTTGGAAGAAGTTTGCAATTTTAGTATCAAGCATTGTGTTGTGCGTGATTTCTTGTGCAAACGCATCGTATTGTTCTTTAGTCGGTAACTCACCATTAAGTAACAAATAGCAAAGCTCGATGTAGTTTGATTCATCAGCTAATTGTTCAATTGGGTAACCACGGTGTAAAAGAACACCTTTACCGCCATCGATGTAAGTGATTGAAGATTCACATGAACCCGTTGACATGAAACCTGGGTCGTAAGTGAAATAACCATGAGAACCTAACGTACGTACGTCGATTACGTCTTGGCCAGCAGTGCCTTGGTAAATTGGAAGTTCGATTGGATCAAGACCATCAATATGGACCGTGGCTTTCTTATCCGCCATCTATTTATCTCCTATTAAGATAACAACTCTGATTGTTATGTTCTGAATCTGTTTAAGCACATTCTTTTCATTTTAACGTGAAAGAGGGGTGTAAAGTCAATTTTTATAAATAGTATGCATAAAAGGATAATAAATATTCTGTCAGGATTAAATATTATACCATTGGCTAATTCGCAAACGTCTCTTACTAAACAAGAATTGTAAAAAGACCATTGGCTATATATACTATCCAAGGTTTTATACCGTATTGTCTGTAGGTAAACTTTATTTTTACATTTGAGTTTTGCACCAGTGTGAACTTTTTGTGTATTAACACGGTTTACTTAGATAGTTCCATCGAAATTCATTTTGATGGGTTTTAGAAAAACAAGTAGATGAGCCCCTAAGTGGGCAAGATGGGCAAGTAACTGTGAAAAAGCAAAGACCTGTAAATCTAGATCTAACAACTATATCTATGCCGGCTACGGCTAAAGCATCAATTCTTCACCGCGTCACCGGTGTTGCATTATTTTTTGCTTTAACGTTTGTCATTTGGGCGTGGTCTGAGTCTCTTTCTTCTCCTGAAGGTTTTGAATTCGTCAAGGGTCTGTTCAGCGGATTCATTGCCAAATTCATAGCGTGGGGTACCATTTCTGTATTGGCGTATCACCTAATTGGTGGTATCCGTCATATCATTATGGATATGGGTCACTGGGAAGAACTTGAATCAGGTAACTTCAGCGCTAAAGTTGCAATGGCTTTAGGCGTTGTTGCTGCAATTCTAGCAGGAGTGTGGATATGGTTTTAAATCAAGCAACTCTTAAACGTGATGGTGTACAAGATTACGTATCACTTCGTACAACCGCTTTAATTATCAGCGCTTACGCGATTTTTATTGTTGGCTATTTTTTATGTACACCCGAAGTCACTTTTGAAGCCTGGCAAGGCCTATTTTCAAACCTAGCAATGAAAGGGTTTACACTAATTACCCTTGTTTGCATCATGGTTCACACCCGTATTGGCCTTTGGCAAGTATTAACTGACTATGTTAAATGCGCTAAATTACGTGCTGTTTTAGGCTTTGTATTAAACCTTATGGCCGTTGCTTACGTAGCAATAGGTCTAATCGTTTTATGGGGTGTTTAAGTGAATTATTCTGTTCGTGAATTTGACGCTGTAGTGATTGGTGCCGGTGGTGCAGGTATGCGCGCAGCACTTGCAATCACTGAGTCAGGCAAAACCTGTGCACTTATCTCAAAAGTTTTCCCTACACGTTCTCACACTGTGTCTGCACAGGGTGGTATTACGGTGGCTTTGGGTAACTCACATGAAGATAACTGGGAATGGCACATGTACGATACGGTTAAAGGTTCCGATTTCATCGGTGACCAAGACGCTATCGAATATATGTGTAAAACAGGCCCAGAAGCTATTACTGAATTAGAAAACATGGGCTTACCATTTTCTCGTTTTGAAAATGGCCGTGTTTATCAACGTCCTTTCGGCGGTCAGTCGAAAAACTTTGGTGGTGAACAAGCTGCACGTACTGCAGCCGCAGCTGACCGTACTGGTCACGCATTATTGCATTGTCTTTACCAACAAAACGTTAAAAACAAAACAAATGTATTCTCTGAGTGGTATGCATTAGACCTTGTTAAAAACAGCGACGGTCACGTTGTTGGTTGTACAGCAATCGACATCGAGTCAGGTGAAGTTGTTTATTTCAAATCTAAAGCGGTTGTTTTAGCAACAGGTGGTGCAGGTCGTATCTTTGCATCAACAACTAACGCGCACATCAATACAGGTGACGGCGTTGGTATGGCAACACGCGCGGGTGTTGCAATGCAAGATATGG
The DNA here is from genome assembly GCF_016464045.1 of Pseudoalteromonas sp. bablab_jr011. Lineage (NCBI taxonomy): Bacteria > Pseudomonadati > Pseudomonadota > Gammaproteobacteria > Alteromonadales > Pseudoalteromonadaceae > Pseudoalteromonas > Pseudoalteromonas sp. bablab_jr011. The sequence continues at coordinate 80,062 of NZ_JACDWU010000208.1, forward strand.
AAATGTGGCAGTTCCACCCAACCGGTATTGCTGGTGCGGGTGTACTTGTGACGGAAGGTTGTCGTGGTGAAGGTGGTTACCTTCTAAACAAAGACGGCGAACGTTTCATGGAGCGTTATGCACCTAATGCGAAAGACTTAGCATCGCGTGACGTTGTTGCTCGTTCAATGATGACAGAGATTCGTGAAGGCCGTGGTTGCGATGGTCCTTATGGTCCACATATCAAGCTTAAGCTTGACCACTTAGGTGAAGAAACTCTAAACCTTCGTCTTCCAGGTGTTTGTGACCTTGCGAAAACATTCGCACACGTTGACCCTGCTAAAGAGCCAATTCCAGTTATCCCAACATGTCACTATATGATGGGTGGTGTTCCAACTAACGTAAATGGTCAAGCATTACAAATTGATGCAAATGGCCAAGAAAAAGTTGTTGAAGGCTTATTCGCTGTTGGTGAAATTGCGTGTGTATCTGTACACGGCGCTAACCGTCTTGGCGGTAACTCACTACTTGACTTAGTTGTATTCGGCCGAGCTGCTGGTAACTTCTTAGGCAAATACCTAAACGGTGTTGAAGCGGGTAAAGATGCGTCTGATTCAGACCTTGAAGCATCGCTTGCACGCTTTAATCGTTGGGAAAGCTCTAAAGCTGGCCAAGGTGAAGACCCTGTTCAAATCAAGAAAGATCTACAAATGTGTATGCAACTTAACTTCTCGGTATTCCGTGAAGGTGATGCAATGGCAACAGGTCTTAAAGAGCTTAAAGAAATCCGTGAACGTCTTCAGTATGCGCGTCTTGATGACAAATCAACTGAATTCAACACAGCACGTATTGAATGTTTAGAGCTTGATAATTTGATGGAAACAGCTTACTCAACTGCAGTAGCTGCAAACTTCCGTACAGAAAGCCGTGGTGCTCACTCTCGTTTCGACTACCCAGATCGTGATGACGAAAACTGGCTATGTCACTCAATTTTCAATCCTGTAACGGATGAAATGAGCAAACGTGAAGTAAACTACGCGCCGAAACTGCGTGAAGCTTTCCCACCTAAAGCACGTACATACTAGGAGCGAGACGATGGCACAAGTACAATTTTCCGTTTATCGTTACAATCCAGATATTGATAACGCACCACGTATGCAAGACTTCTCGCTAGAAACGCAAGAAGGTCAAGATATGATGGTGTTGGATGCGCTTATGAAATTAAAAGAGCAAGATCCAACGTTATCATTCCGTCGTTCATGCCGTGAAGGTGTGTGTGGTTCAGACGGTATCAACATGAATGGTAAAAATGGTTTGGCATGTATCACGCCTTTATCAACGCTACTTAAAGGTGGCAAAGGTAAAATCGTAATTCGTCCATTACCTGGTTTACCTGTGGTACGTGACCTTGTTATTGACATGAGTCAGTTCTACACTCAATACGAAAAAGTAAAACCTTATCTTATCAACGACACGCCAGCGGCGGGTGAGCGTCTTCAGTCAATCGAAGAACGCGATAAGCTTGATGGTTTATATGAGTGTATTTTATGTGCATGTTGTTCAACATCGTGTCCTTCGTTCTGGTGGAATCCAGACAAGTTCATCGGTCCAGCAGGCCTTCTTCACGCATATCGTTTCTTGGCTGATAGCCGCGATACAGCGACAGAAGAGCGTCTTGCTGACCTTGACGATGCGTTCAGCGTGTTCCGTTGTCACAGTATCATGAACTGTGTTAGCGTGTGTCCAAAAGGTCTTAATCCGACCAAAGCAATTGGACAAATCAAGTCAATGCTTTTAAATCGTTCGGTTTAAAATATTGAATATGTAAGGTGGTTAATTTATTAACCACCTTGTTTTTACAACAATTAATTTCTGCGCTAAAGAAAAGGGCTTATAAATGCACGAAGGTGTGATGAAGGCATGGCTAGAATCTTCTCACTTAAACGGCGGTAACGTTGCTTACGTAGAAGAGCTTTATGAAGCGTACTTAGATGATGCGACTTCTGTGCCAGAAGAATGGCGAGAAGTGTTCGAACAATTACCAAAAGTTGATGGTGTGGATGTTGACGTAAAACATTCTGAAGTTCGTGCACAATTTGCGGAGCTTGCTAAAAACAAGCATAGAGAAGTGGTGGTAGCAGAGGGTGGCTCTGGTGATCCTAAACAGGTCAAAGTGCTACAACTTATAAATGCTTTCCGTTTCCGTGGTCACCAAAATGCCAACCTAGATCCATTAGGTATCTGGCAACGCGAACGTGTTCGCGATCTTGAATTAGAGTACCACGATTTATCTGAAGCTGATTTTGACCGTGAATTCAATGTGGGTTCGTTTGCAGTCGGTCGCGAAACCATGCCTTTAGGTGAGTTATATCAAGCACTTAAAACCACGTACTGTGGTTCTGTTGGTGCTGAGTATATGCATATCACATCGACTGAAGAAAAGCGTTGGTTACAACAGCGTTTGGAATCAGTGCAATCACGCCCAACTTTTTCTAAAGAAGAAAAGCTGCGCATCCTTAAAGGGTTAACAGCAGCGGATGGTCTTGAAAAATATTTAGGGGCTAAGTTCCCTGGTGCAAAACGTTTCTCACTTGAAGGTGGTGATGCGTTAGTACCAATGCTTAAAGAACTGATTCATCGTGCAGGTGAAAGCGGACAAAAAGAAGCTGTTATTGGTATGGCTCACCGCGGTCGTCTGAACGTACTAGTGAACGTTTTAGGTAAAAACCCATCAGATTTATTTGATGAGTTCGCTGGTAAACATAAAGATACATTAAGCTCAGGTGACGTTAAATATCACATGGGTTATTCATCTGACTTTGCGACTAAGGGTGGCAATGTGCACATGGCACTTGCATTTAACCCGTCTCACCTAGAAATCGTAAACCCGGTAGTGATGGGTTCGGTTCGTGCGCGTCTTGACCGCTTAGGTGATAAGTCAGGTATTAAAGCACTGCCTATTACAATTCATGGTGACTCTGCGATTGCAGGTCAAGGTGTTGTACAAGAAACATTTAACCTATCACAAACTAATGCATTTAGTTGTGGTGGTAGTATCCGTATTGTTGTTAACAACCAAGTTGGTTTTACAACGTCTAAACAGGCTGATGTGCGTTCTACACCATACTGTACAGATATTGCGAAGATGGTTCAGGCACCTATTTTCCACGTTAACTCTGATGATCCAGAAGCCGTTGCATTCGTAACACAAATTGCGCTTGATTTCAGAAATCAGTTTAAACGTGATGTTGTTATTGATTTGGTCTGTTATCGCCGTCATGGTCATAACGAAGCGGATGAGCCTAATGCGACTCAACCACTTATGTACCAAAAAATCAAAAAACACCCTGTTCCTCGTTTAATCTATGCTGATCAGCTTGTGGCTGAAGGTTCATTCACTGAAGACGAAATTAAAGTACTCGCAGATGATTACCGTAATGGCTTAGACCGTGGCTCGTGCGTTGTTGAAGAAATTCAACCTGAAACATCTCATTCATCTGATTGGGCTAAGTTCGTTGGTCACGATTGGGATGTAGAATACGACGCTAAAGTGTCGGTAGAGAAACTTAAAGAACTTGGCGAGAAAGTGGCAAGTTACCCAGAAGGTCATAAAGCACAGTCTCGTGTTAAGAAAATCTACGATGACCGTAAACTAATGGCATCAGGTGAAAAAGCACTTGATTGGGGTATGGCAGAAACACTGGCTTATGCAACACTTGTTGATGCAGGTACTGATATCCGTTTAACGGGTCAAGACTCAGGCCGTGGTACATTCTTCCATCGTCATGCTGTTGTTCATAATCAACAAGATGCATCAACTTACTTACCGTTGCAAAATATCAGCGAAAAGCAAGGTGCATTTGAAGTATACGATTCAGTGTTATCTGAAGAAGCGGTGCTTGCGTTTGAATATGGTTATGCGACTGCAGAACCTACATCATTAGTCATGTGGGAAGCCCAATTTGGTGACTTTGCGAACGGCGCTCAAGTTGTATTTGACCAGTTCTTAAGTTCAGGCGAGCAAAAGTGGGGCCGTTTATGTGGTCTAACGTGTTTGTTACCGCATGGCTATGAAGGTCAAGGTCCTGAGCATAGTTCAGCCCGTTTAGAGCGTTTCTTACAACTGTGTGCTGATCACAACATGCAAGTGTGTGTGCCATCAACACCTGCGCAAGTTTACGCAATGCTACGTCGTCAATCAGTTCGTCCACTGCGTCGTCCTTTGATTGTTATGACACCGAAGTCATTATTACGTCACCCATTAGCAACATCAACACTGGAAGAGTTATCTGAAGGTGTGTTCTATAATATGATTGACGAGATTGATGACATCCCAGCAGAGAAAGTTGAACGCGTTGTTTTCTGTAGCGGTAAAGTTTACTACGAACTACTTCAAGAGCGTCGTAAGCAAGAGCTTAATAATGTTGCAATTGTTCGTGTTGAACAACTTTATCCATTCCCACACGATGAGATGGATGCAATCATGCAGCGTTATCAACACGTTAAAGACTTCGTTTGGTGTCAAGAAGAGCCACAAAACCAAGGTGCTTGGTATTGTTCTCAACACCACTTTGTCGATGCAATTCCACAAGGCGCTAAATTAAAATATGCTGGCCGTAAAGCATCAGCATCGCCAGCATGTGGCTACATGTCAGTGCATACTAAAGAACAACAAGCGCTCGTTGCAGATGCGCTTACTATTGAAAATAAAGGATAAGCAATGAGCACAGAAATTAAAGTTCCTGTACTTCCTGAGTCGGTTGCTGATGCTACCGTAGCAACATGGCACGTAAGTGTTGGCGACAAAGTAAGCCGTGACCAAAACTTAGTTGATATTGAAACAGATAAAGTTGTTTTAGAAGTAGTTGCACCAAACGACGGTGTCATTACTGAAATTTCACAAGAAGAAGGTGCAACCGTACTTGGTGAACAAGTAATTGGTTTACTTGGTGATGCAGATGCTGCACCAGCAAGTGACGATTCTGCTAAAGAATCAGCACCAGCAAAATCAGAAGACGCGCCAGCGGCGCAATCAGCACCAGCATCAGAAGGTAAAGAAGTGGACATTAAAGTACCTGTACTTCCAGAATCAGTCGCAGACGCGACAATAGCTACTTGGCATGTTCAACCAGGTGAAGCGGTAACGCGCGACCAAAACCTAGTTGACATCGAAACTGATAAAGTTGTTCTTGAAGTTGTTGCTCAAGAAGACGGTATCATGGGCGAGCACATCCACGCAGAAGGCGAAACAGTGCTTGGCGAACAAGTGATTGGTACTGTTAAAGCGGGTGCAGCACCTGCTAAAGCAGAATCGAAAAAAGAAGAAGCGGCACCAGCAAGCGATTCAAGCGATAGCTCAGACGTATTAACACCGTCAGTGCGTCGTCTAATCGCTGAAAAGGGCCTTGATGCATCAAAAATCAAGGGCACGGGTAAAAATGGTCGCGTAACGAAAGAAGACGTTGATACATTCTTAAAAGCGCCTGCGGCTGCACCTAAAGCAGAAGCGGCAGCACCTGCTGCACCTATGGGTGACCGTACTCAAAAACGTGTTCCAATGACGCGTTTACGTAAGACTATTGCAAATCGCCTTCTTGAAGCGAAAAACTCAACTGCAATGTTAACAACATTCAACGAAGTAAACATGAAACCTATCATGGACCTTCGTAAGCAGTATCAAGAAGTATTCGAAAAACGTCATGGTATTCGTTTGGGTTTCATGTCTTTCTATGTGAAAGCAGTAACAGAAGCGCTTAAACGTTTCCCTGAAGTGAATGCATCAATCGATGGTGATGATATTGTTTATCACAACTACTTCGATATCAGCATCGCGGTATCAACACCACGTGGCCTAGTTACACCAGTACTTAAAGATTGTGACAAGTTATCAGTTGCAGAAATTGAAAAAGGTATCCGTGAATTAGCGCTTAAAGGTCGTGACGGCAAATTAACACTTGATGATATGACAGGTGGTAACTTCACTATCACTAATGGTGGTGTATTCGGTTCGTTACTTTCTACACCGATTATCAACTTACCTCAGTCATCAATCTTAGGTATGCACAAAATCCAAGATCGTCCAATGGCTGTAAATGGTAAAGTTGAAATCTTACCAATGATGTATTTAGCGTTATCGTACGATCACCGTCAAATTGATGGTAAAGAATCTGTTGGTTTCTTAGTGACAATTAAAGAGTTACTTGAAGATCCAACACGTTTATTACTAGATGTTTAATCTAGTTGTATAAAATGTAAGCTGTGGACTGCGTTCACAGCTTTTTTTTTGCGCCTTTGGTCTAACTGGGGTTTTCATGTTGAGCCTTGGGATTTATACTAGGTGCGCAATTTGGGATAGCTGTTTATTTGCATAAATATTCAGCTCTTTTAGTATAAAAAATTGGATAAAGCATCATGAATTTGCATGAGTATCAGGCAAAACAACTTTTTGCCGAATATGGTTTACCAGTTTCTCACGGTTACGCTTGCGATACACCTGAAGAAGCTGCAGCAGCTGCTGAGAAAATTGGCGGTGATATGTGGGTTGTTAAAACACAGGTTCACGCAGGTGGCCGTGGTAAAGCTGGCGGTGTTAAGCTAGTTAAAACAATCGACGAAGTTAAAGAGTTCGCTGCGAACTGGTTAGGTAAAAACTTAGTTACTTACCAAACAGACGAAAATGGTCAGCCAGTAGCTAAGATCCTTGTTGAGAGCTGCACTGACATCGCTAACGAATTATACCTAGGCGCTGTAGTAGATCGTGCTTCTCGTAAAGTTGTTTTCATGGCATCTACTGAAGGTGGTGTTGAAATCGAGACTGTTGCTGAAGAAACGCCAGAGCTAATCCACAAAGCTGAAATCGATCCACTTGTAGGTCCTCAAGCGTATCAAGCTCGTGAATTAGGCTTCAAACTAGGTTTAAACCCAACGCAAATGAAACAGTTTGTTAAGATCTTCATGGGTCTTGCGAACATGTTCAACGATTTCGATTTCGCATTATTAGAAATCAACCCGCTTGTTATCACAGACGAAGGCAACCTTCACTGTCTAGATGGCAAAATCGGTGTAGATGGTAACGCGCTTTACCGTCAACCTAAAATCCGTGAAATGCACGATCCATCTCAAGAAGATGCACGTGAAGCTCACGCTGCAAGCTTCGAGCTTAACTACGTTGCACTAGACGGTAACGTGGGTTGTATGGTTAACGGTGCAGGCCTAGCAATGGGTACGATGGACATCGTAAACCTACACGGTGGCAAGCCAGCTAACTTCCTAGATGTTGGTGGCGGCGCGACGAAAGAGCGTGTATCTGAAGCATTCAAGATCATCCTTTCAGACGACAACGTAAAAGCTGTTTTAGTTAACATCTTCGGTGGTATCGTTCGTTGTGACATGATCGCAGAAGGTATCATTGGTGCAGTTAAAGAAGTAGGCGTAAACGTACCAGTAGTAGTACGTTTAGAAGGTACTAACGCTGAACTAGGTCGTGAAGTACTTGCTAATTCTGACCTTAACATCATCGCTGCTGAATCACTAACAGACGCAGCTGAAAAAGTTGTTGCTGCTGCGGAGGGCAAATAATGTCTGTATTAATCAATAAAGATACAAAAGTTATCTGTCAAGGTTTCACTGGTGGCCAAGGTACTTTCCACTCTGAGCAAGCGCTTGAGTATGGTACACAAATGGTTGGTGGTGTTAGCCCAGGTAAAGGCGGTCAAACGCACCTTGGTCTTCCAGTATTCAACACAGTACGTGACGCTGTAGAAGCAACTGGCGCAACTGCATCAGTAATCTACGTACCAGCACCTTTCTGTAAAGATGCAATCTTAGAAGCTATCGATGCTGGCATCGAGCTTATCGTTTGTATCACTGAAGGTATCCCAACACTAGACATGGTTGACGTTAAAGTTAAGCTTGAGCAAACTGGTGTTTGCATGATCGGTCCTAACTGCCCAGGTGTTATCACTCCGGGTGAAACTAAGATCGGTATCATGCCTGGTCACATCCACAAGCCTGGTAAAGTAGGTATCGTATCACGTTCTGGTACACTTACTTACGAAGCGGTTAAGCAAACTACTGATGCTGGTTTCGGCCAATCAACATGTGTTGGTATCGGTGGCGACCCAATCCCTGGCACTAACTTCATCGACGTTTTAGAAATGTTCGAAAAAGACGAGCAAACTGAAGCAATCGTTATGATCGGTGAAATCGGTGGTACAGCAGAAGAAGAAGCTGCTGAATACATCAAGCACAACGTAACTAAGCCTGTTGTTTCTTACATTGCGGGTGTAACTGCGCCTCCAGGTAAGCGTATGGGTCACGCGGGTGCAATCATCGCAGGCGGTAAAGGTACTGCTGATGAGAAATTTGCTGCATTAGAAGCTGCTGGCGTTAAAACAGTACGTTCACTAGCTGACATCGGTGCTGCACTTAAAGAGAAAACAGGCTGGTAATCGGTCTTTAATCTCTTAAAAAGAGGCTCGCTTATGCGGGCCTTTTTTATTACTTAATTCACTGTCAATTTTTATGCATAAATAAAGAATAAAAATTCTTTATTTATGAATAAAAATTCCTTAAACTAATTCCTCTGTTTCCGTTTTAATAAAAAACGCTTGAATTTAAAAGGTAATTAGCACGTGCGTACTACAGAATTAGTAGACGGATTTCGTCAGTCGACTCCTTATGTAAATGCCCATAGAGGCAAGACTTTCGTTGTAATGCTGGGTGGTGAGGCGATAGACCAGCCAGGCTGTCGAAGTATTATTAATGATGTTGCTCTATTAACAAGCTTAGGTATTAAGATTGTTTTGGTGTTTGGCGCACGGCCACAATTTAATGCCGCTTTGAATGAGGTTGGCATAACTAGTCATTTTCATAACGAGATCCGTGTTACCGATAACACCACTTTTGAAGTGATTAAAAAAGTGGCCGGAGCAATGCAATTTGACATCACCGCGCGTTTATCCACGTCATTAAGTAGCACCCCCATGTCGGGCTCATTTTTAAATGTAGTCAGTGGTAATTTTGTTATAGCGCAGCCTTTAGGCGTTGATGAAGGGGTTGATTACCACCACTCGGGGCGTGTTAGGCGAATTGATGTTGAGGGAATACGCCACCAACTCAATAACAATAGTATTGTGCTCCTAGGTCCGATTGCTGCCTCAGTGACGGGTGAGAGCTTTAATTTAACCGCGGAAGAAATTGCGACTCAGGTTGCTTTAAAGCTCAGAGCAGACAAAATGCTAGGCTTTAGCCAAGATGCAGGTATTTTAGATGAAAATGGCGAAGCGATAGCAGAATTAATGCCAAACGAAGCCGAGCGAGTGTTAGAGCACTATCGCACTCATACACCTTCATGTTTGAGCGCCCCTGTCTTTTTGCAAGCTGCTATTGATGCATGTCGGGGTGGGGTGCATCGGTGTCACCTTGTTAGCTACAAAGAAGATGGTGCCTTATTGCAAGAGCTCTTCTCTTTGGATGGTATTGGGACCCAGATTGCGCCACAAAGTTCTGAACAACTTCGTAGTGCAACGATCAGTGATATAACCGGTATCTTAAACTTAATTAGACCACTTGAAGAGCAGGGCTATTTAGTGCGTCGCTCAAGAGAGCAATTAGAGATAGAAATTGAGCAATTCACAGTGATTGAGCGTGATGGACTTATTATCGCGTGCGCTGCCCTTTACCCATTTGATGAAGAGCAGGTTGGTGAATTTGCAAGTCTTGCTGTTCACCCTCAATACCGTGATGCAGACCGTGGCAGTAATTTATTACGTTTTATAATTAATAAGGCAAAACGGTGTGGTTATCATGGGTTATTTGCGTTAACAACGCGCAGTATTCATTGGTTTATTGAACAAGGTTTTGTATTGGTGACGGTCGATGAACTGCCCGCGAAGAAAAAGTCGCTGTATAACTACCAGCGACGCTCAAAGGTATTACGTTTAGACTTATCTAAATTACCAAAAAATCGTTAAGGTAAAGGTGGGTGACACATCGCTGTCACCCGCGTAAAACCTGTTTAATATTGATAGTTAATATGCTGATAAAAGCGCACGCGTAAGTCTTGGCGTGTTGGATTAAACGCAAGTTCGTCTGTCACCTCATTAATGGCACTTTGTACTTGGTTCATAAATCGGCCGTAACCGATATCGTGTTTATCTTTTTCTGCTGCTGCAATAACAAAGTGCAGCACATCGACCAACGTATCCGCATTCCAAAATTGTTGTATTTGTACTTGCTCGCTGGTGCAGTCGAAAGTCAGTTTTTGTAACTCGCTATTGCTCTGTGCATTGTCAATATTACTATTACGCACAATCGGGCGAGTGCCATTTGCGATAAAGGCAGCTAAGTTAAGTTGACGCTTATCACAGGCACGTTTAAACGCATCAAAAATATACTGATAAAACTGACTATAGTTTTCTTCATTTAGCATATGCTGAAATTGTGTCTTAATTGCGCGTGTGACAGGAATTGAAAAGCCTGCATAGGTCATTTCGCTGTGATCGCTTGGCAAATGGCATTGGCGCGATTGATAACGCGGATATAAACTTCGCAACTTATAGCCATAGCTTTCTTTGTGGCCTTTGGCTTTGGCAAATAAGTCATAGGTTAAGTGTTGATGATCTCTAATCTTAAGCGGGGGTTGGTTGCTTAAAAGCTTGTCTTGTAATGTATTGATTACCCGTTGCACTTTATGGTGGAACTGTGCCGCATTTGCACGAATATCGTCACCGGTTGCTAAGAATAATAAGCGAATTTTTTTGCATCTTTCTTCGCCATTAGCAAATACATTGTGTGCTTCGTGGTATTGTGGATTATAGAAAAATAATATTTGTTTTGTTGTTTCTAAACTGTACGCCTCATCATGGTAGCGTACGACAGGTAGTTTATCATTCGCAATGAGATGTACGTTATGAAGTTCATACTCATCGCACAGCGCAAATAATTCCCTTGCAAGACGCTTGTAACCGCAGCTAATGTTTGTAAACTGGGCAAAAAACTCATCATTGGGTTTAAATTCAACTAACACATACTGGTTTGCACGTGCAGAGCTAGGAATATAGACTCGGTGTTGATTGAGTGAAGCCATCTCTTTTCCTTATTAAATAGTGAAACTATCGGCACTATATCGTCAGTCAATGATCATTTTATTGCGTTAGAACAACTTTTTTACCGATTTGACCATAGGGTTTTAACAATCGCATTATTATCTTCGATAAACACACATCAACTACTGTATGTTAGCGCTTCTTTTTGTAATAATGCAGTAGTTTTGTCACCATGCAATATTCAGAGGATTATGCTCCTATGGCGGAAATTGAGAATCGCCCAAGTAACTTTATAAGAACGCGTATCGACGAAGATCTCGCAAGCGGTAAACACGCGACTACGCATACACGTTTTCCACCAGAACCAAATGGTTTTTTACACATTGGTCATGCAAAGTCTATATGCTTAAATTTTGGTATTGCCCAGGATTACAATGGCCTTTGCAACTTACGTTTTGATGATACAAACCCAGAAAAAGAAGATATCAACTACGTAAACTCTATTAAAGAAGATGTGCAGTGGCTCGGTTTTCAATGGGATGGTGAAATTAAATATTCATCAAACTACTTTGATGCACTTTATGGCTATGCCGTTGAACTTATCGAAAAAGGGCTTGCGTATGTGTGTTTCTTGTCAGCAGACCAAGCTCGTGAGTACCGTGGTACGCTAAAAGAGCCAGGAAAAAATAGCCCTTATCGTGATACACCTGTTGAAGAGAACTTAGCCTTATTCGAAAAAATGCGTAACGGTGAGTTTAAAGAAGGCGAGTGTGTACTGCGTGCTAAAATTGATATGGCAAGCTCGTTTATTGTATTACGCGATCCTATTTTGTACCGTGTACGTTTTGCTCACCATCACCAAACAGGTGATAAGTGGTGCATTTACCCAATGTATGACTTTACACATTGTATTTCTGATGCGCTTGAAGGTATTACACATTCTTTATGTACGCTTGAATTCCAAGATAACCGACGTCTCTATGACTGGGTGCTTGATAACATCAGCCTAGAATGCCATCCACAGCAAATCGAGTTTTCACGTTTAAATCTTGAATACACCATTATGTCTAAGCGTAAATTAAATGACTTAGTGGTTAATGGCCATGTTGAAGGCTGGGATGACCCACGTATGCCAACGATTGCTGGTTTACGTCGTCGTGGTTATACACCAGCTTCAGTACGTGAGTTCTGTTCACGCATTGGTATTACTAAGCAAGAAAACATGGTTGAAATGGGCATGTTGGAAGCGTGTATTCGTGAAGATTTAAATGAACATGCACCACGTGCTATGGCTGTACTTGACCCTGTTAAAGTGGTTCTAGAGAACTATGATGCAGATAAAGTAGAAACGTTATCAGTCGCTAATCACCCGAACATAGAAGAAATGGGACGCCGTGATGTGCCATTTACGCGCGAGCTTTATATTGAACGCGAAGATTTCCGTGAAGAAGCAAACAATAAGTTTAAGCGTTTAGTGCTGGGTAAAGAAGTGCGTTTACGCGGTGCTTATGTGATAAAAGCTGAACGCATTGAAAAAGACGCTAATGGTGAAATCACCACGATCTTCTGTTCTTACGATGATGAAACGCTGGGTAAAAACCCAAGTGATGGTCGCAAGGTGAAAGGGGTAATCCATTGGGTATCTGCTAGCGAGTCTATTACTGCAGAAGTACGTTTATACGATCGTCTATTCAACGTACCTAACCCAGCAGCTGCTGAAGACTTTAATGCAACGCTTAATCCAGAGTCGCTTGTGGTGTTATCAAATGCGAAGTTAGAACCTTCACTTGCAAATGCACAAGCAGAGCAGGGCTTCCAGTTTGAACGTACAGGGTATTTCTGTCGCGATAATAAAGCACAGACACTTGTGTTCAACCAAACGGTGGGTCTTCGTGATTCATGGGCTAAAATCGAACAAAAAGGTTAAACAGCGCGTTTAACTTTTTTAAAGGATAATAAAAAACCCTTTCACTTATTAAAGTGAAAGGGTTTTTTTATATTCGTTACTTTTTAGAAGTAACCGCGGATACCTAGGCTGAAGTTTCTGCCCGGTAGTGGCGCTTTTTCTTTAATAAACGAGCTGTGAACAAAGCCAAGTTCGTCTGTTATGTTATCAACGTTGATATAAAGCTGTGTATCTACTGGGCCTAAGTCAAGTTGATAATTCGCTGACGCATCAAACAAAGTGTACCCTTCTGTTTTTGTCTCGTAGGCAGTGATGTCTGACTGCTCAAAGTAATGTGTACCTGTTAGGCTAAACTGCCAATCAGAGACGGTATACTGTAACTCTGAACCCAATTTATTCGCTGGGATTCGTGGTAAGTAGTTATTGTCATCTTTTAATTTAGCTGTCGTCGAATCACCAAACACTTTCACTAAGGTGCTAGGTGAAACTTGATAGTGCACATCAAATTCTAACCCATACAATTTGGCATCTTTACTGGTAAATTGGTAAACCGCCATGGCATCATCGTGTACTTCTTCTGCCATTTCTAAGCCATGTTCTTCATCAAAGAAATAGCCCGTATTTTGTTGGTAATAGAAGTTTTCAATATCGTTATAGAAAAAGTTGATTGTATAACCAAAGTCACCAATGAAACGACGGAAACTTAAATCAAAGTTTGTTGCAGTCTCTTGTTTGATGTCTTCAGGTTCAAAGTGAATTTCACCTTCTTCAATATGATAACCTAAGCCTAATTCATAAGTACCTGTTGCAATGTGAACACCATTCGAGAGTAGTTCTGCACTTAATGGCGCACGTTCCGAGTGAGACACGCTAAGCGCAACGCTTTGGCCTTCTTGATATTGCCAAATAGCACCCGCAGATAAGCTTAAGTTAGTGAAATCGGCACTGTAGTTAATTGTTTCAGCTTCTTCCTCTTCATCATGCGCTTCTTCTGCATGATCATGATGATGTTCAGCCAATGTGACAGCAGAATCGATTTGGTAATCTTCGATGCGCGCACCTAGTTCAACAGTGACATCACCAAATTGTTTTTCCTCAAGTAAAAATAGCGCGTTTGATTTTGTTACACTAGCCGGTGTGAACGCTTCTTCGCCATCGGCATCATAGTCAGACTCTGTATAGTGGTAACCAGCCATACCGTGCCAAAGACCAAGTTTATGCTCGACTGTCGCACGCGCTTCAGTTGTTTTGTTACTGAACACCGTTCCAACTTCACCGTCTTCAATTTCAGCATGTTTATAATCTGTATAACCTACGCGCAACGAGATGTTTTCAATCCAGTTATTATGAAGAGCGTAACTCATGTAGCCTTGCCAACGGTCTTGCTCTAACTGAGCAAAAACAGATTCTTCATGGGTTTCTTCGCCATGTCCTGCTTCTTCATGTTCAGCTTCTTCTTCATGATCGTGGCCATGATGTTCATGGGCAGGAATACCATAATCTGTTTCAATACGGCCATATGACACGCCTAACGTTAAATGTTCACCAACGTAGCTAGTTCCAAAGTTAACGGTTTGGCTGTCTATAAAGGTATTTTCTACGCTGTTAGCAGTCTCGTGCTCAGCGTGTTCTTCACCTTCGTGTTCTTCATGCTCTTCTGGAAGTTCAAACGTGGGAGTTTTGTAGTCGTCACCCGTGCGTTTTGTGCCATCAAAATGGAAGTTGAAACCGTTGTTACCTGTTTCTAACTTAGCTGCATAGGTATTCGTATTTGATACTGTGTCGTGCGTGTATTGAGCCGCACCTGTCAATGTCTCGATGTTATCGGTAGGAATACGGTTATCAACAACGTTTACCACACCCCCAATTGCGCCTGAACCATAAAGTAGGGTAGCTGGGCCACGAAGCACTTCAATTTGCTCTGCTGCTAAACTGTCATTTGAGGTGGCATGATCGGGTCCGATACGAGATGCATCACTACTGTCTAAACCATTTTGTGTAATTTTAACACGCGGGCCATCTAAACCACGAATTATAGGGCTTGATGAAACGGGACCAAAATAACTGGCATTAACACCCGGTAAGCCTTTTAAAGTTTCACCTAGAGTCGGTTTCGCTTTATTCTTTAAATTGTCACCTGATAACACATTAACCGGTGAGATCATCTCTAAGCTGTTTTTGTGTAAGGCTGACGCATACACAACAACGGTTTCTACGGATGTAGGCGTCAAAGTAACAACAACAGATTGATCATCACCATTAATATCAACACGCTTATCAATGAAATTATCTTTGCTTACATGAAGTTGACCTTTGCTGTCGACATCAATTTTAAATTCACCTTGCGCGTCAGTCATTACAGCCTGTGATTTACCATGCACATGGACTTGTGCATTAACAACGGGTTGTTGATTTTTATCTACTACTTGGCCTGTGATAACAGCAGCAATGCTTGATTGAGAAAACAGTGCAGCGGCAACAGCACTAGAAATAATTGAAAATTGCTTCATTGTTACTACTTTTTACGTTGGTTGTTGAGTGTTGTGATATAATATAACACCACCATTTTTCAATGGCAATAACGTTATACTATAACTTATAAACTGTCGCGATTTAAATTTCATACACTATACTTAGATTATTTAATCGGTATGGCCCGTGGTTATGTCTGATAAAAATAGAGTATTTAAGGCGCAGTTCACCATCGCAGATTTACGTGAGCATTGTAATCATCAGGAAATCTTCACCACCGCCTGTGACAGAGCAGGGTGAGAGCATACTTTGTTAACAAGTATTAACCAAAGATAAGCTCAGCCCTGAATTCATCGTCAAAACTAGCCCTAACACACTTACTGCGTATCGAGTCTTTACGGCCTTTGTGCTGTTTTACCAGGTTGCGAACAA
>NZ_JACDWU010000209.1:0-531 GCF_016464045.1 Pseudoalteromonas sp. bablab_jr011
AATAACCACGATAGGCTATTTCAGTTTTGACTTGTTCAATGAGTGTATTCATGACTTACCTCCAAGTTATGGGATAACCCCAAGGTAAGTGTGGCTCAAATTATAAGAATAGGATCTCCGCGTAGCGGCTTAGTTCAACATGTTTATAGCGAGCGAATCGCGCGTTTTTCTACCACAGCGTCGCTCGCTTTTCTGAATGACTCATTTGTAACAAACTTCTTAACTAATTGCCATTACTACTAAAATGCAGTAGTTCTAGCTTTTGTCTCAGGACAAAAACGAGCGATTGGGTCGTTTTACTGACTATGCAAGCAATATACTTTGACGAAATAGAAAAGCAATTTTGAACGGCCGAAGTTCGCTTTTTTGAGTAATTCGCCTAAACACGTCTTGGGGCGTGCGACGTGAAGTCGTATGAAGCGCTGTTCACCGCTTAATGAGTGAACCATCTGTATCACCAGATGATCCTAGGAGCCTGAATAAAGTAGCGGCTCTGACAATGTAACGAAGGTTGGTATGCGCCAATCGGGA
>NZ_JACDWU010000210.1:0-236 GCF_016464045.1 Pseudoalteromonas sp. bablab_jr011
ACCCCCGTTAACGATCTAATCAAGTTGATAAATCCGAAACTCAGGGGTTGGTCGAATTACTATCGCCATTGCGTTGCCAAACAAGTATTCGGATATGTGAGCCACAAACTATTTCTAGCGTTATGGCATTGGGCTAAAAGGCGTCATCCAACAAAATCAAAAACTTGGATCGCCATGAAGTACTTTATCAACCGTCGAGGCCAATGGCAATTTCACGGTTGGCAGAAGAGCATGAA
>NZ_JACDWU010000211.1:0-254 GCF_016464045.1 Pseudoalteromonas sp. bablab_jr011
ACCCATTAGGGTTTTATGATCTCAGTGGTAATATGATTGAATGGGTTAATGATTGGTGGGCTGAAGATTACTATCGGCACTCTCCTGAGCATAACCCAACGGGCCCCTCTAAAGGCACTAAAAAAGTAATGCGCGGCGGAAGGTTTTTAGAATCTCCCCGAGGTAGTAACGTGTATACACGCCAAGAATCTGATGAACTGGGCGAGGCCTACCGTGCCATAGGCTTTCGCTGCGTGCTTAACCAAGCGACGCCA
>NZ_JACDWU010000212.1:0-451 GCF_016464045.1 Pseudoalteromonas sp. bablab_jr011
AAGCCGCAGATAATAATAGGAGAAAGCAAGCTAAGTACGTTGCGAGGTGTAAAAGTCGTGCCTGAGCCAAGGTATTTATCCATAAAAAAGAGTCCATGTACAGTGTGTCTGTTAACGGTACTTAAGTCAGTGTTAGTATGAATAAACATACTCCCAAAGTATGTTCTCATTTGCAGGTGGAATGACTATTTTGTGAGTGGCGTCGCTTGGTTAAGCACACAGCGAAAGCCCAAATCCCGGTAAGCTGTGCTAAGTTCATCGGACTCTTGTCGCGTATACACGTTACTACCGCGGGGGGACTCCATGAAGGTTCCGCCGCGCATTACTTTTTTAGTGCCTTTAGAGGGGCCCGTTGGGTTATGCTCAGGAGAGTGCCGATAGTAATCTTCAGCCCACCAATCATTAACCCATTCAATCATATTACCACTGAGATCATAAAACCCTAATGGGT
>NZ_JACDWU010000213.1:0-317 GCF_016464045.1 Pseudoalteromonas sp. bablab_jr011
ACCATGACCTACTTCGAGACGGACATGCCCGTCACCAACGCTTACACGGAGTCCATCAACCGACTGGCCAAGGACAAGAACCGTGAAGGGCGCGGTTACTCCTTCGAGGTGATGCGGGCACGAATGCTCTACACCACGAAGTACAAGAAGAAGGCACCGACTGCGAAGGTCTCTCCTTTCTACAAGAAAACCATCGGTTACAGACTGCCGGACTTCGCAGAGGAACTCAACTACGGAGTCGATCTATCAACCATCTGAGGGTGGTATCAGATTGATGGGGTGAAGGTGCCCCATCAACCATTAAATCCGTATACCCT
>NZ_JACDWU010000214.1:0-252 GCF_016464045.1 Pseudoalteromonas sp. bablab_jr011
CCATTCCGCTTAAATATCTGATCTAATATAGGCTATATAAAATCACCGGTTAATAACATTGAACCAAAACATAGCTGAACAGCTTTTAGCGCTTTCGCAAAAGAACCAAACGCACGAAAACGCATACGATTACTCGCAGTGTCATTATTTTATGAGGGGAATAGCAGAACTGATATTGCAAAACGTCTTAACATAGCACGAAGTAGTGTTAATAAATGGGTTTCTAGTTACCTAGAACAGGGGCTGTATGGC
>NZ_JACDWU010000215.1:0-26329 GCF_016464045.1 Pseudoalteromonas sp. bablab_jr011
AGAAACAATCCGTTAAAACGAAAGTCTTCGAATTATCGAAGTTGGATTTTGGATCTGAGAAAAAAGAAGCAGCCTAGCCGTTAAGCTAGACTGTAGAAGCCCAGTGATCAGAGCGAAGCGATGTCGCTGGGTAGTTCACTTTGAGGTTGCTCAGCTTTTCGTAGCTCTACCTCTTTTTTGATCTCAAGCTCTTTAAGCTCAACATCACGCTGGTGAGTGGCTTGAATTGCTTTTTGTTCATCGCTCTTTCTATTCTGCAGTCGCTTTTCAAGTTCATCGAATGCAACAGACATTTTCTCTTCTACTGTTTTAGCACGCAAAGACTGTATTGCTCGGTTATATTCTTCATAAGGCATTTTTACAAGAACATATGCATTTGCTACTCCATCAACATTATACAATTCACGCTTTACTCTCTGCGCACCGGCAACACTAACTTCTTCGACAATTGAATCAATAAGCATATTAATTTGAGTCTCAAGGTTTGAATCTAGAGTCTGGTTTTCATATGAACGCTCTTGGCCAGAGATAAGCTGTTTAAAGCTCTTTGCTACATCAAATTTAGCTCTGAGCTCGGCTGCTTTTAATGCAAAAGGAGGTTTGTTTGATGAACCGAATCCAACGCCAAATACACCTGTTGAGTCAGATTGTGGTACATCTAAGTACCAATCTGGAATACTATTAATGAGTTGGTCCATTTTCTCGGTTTTTTTATCAACTTGCTTTTGGTGAGCAACTTCTATCTGTTCAATTTTTTCATGAATACCGTTACTAGAACATGCTGAAACTGTTAGTACAGTGATCGCGATTAATAGGTGACGTTTTAAAGTTTTCATGCATTTCTCCAAATTTGAATTTCAAAAGTAACGATACAGGATGTTTAAAAACGCGCATTTTTGAAAAAATTTAAATTTGATAAATCAGCAGGACAGCATTTAAGATTCGTATAACCCCCAAATTTGAGAGGGTTAATGAAGAAACTAAAGGATTTTTGCATGAACAAATTCGCCATATTGTTTGGGTTGTCATTTATTTTGCCCAGTAAAGTAATCGCTGTAACTGGTGGAGGAGATCAAGGCGGCCCAGCATATGAAAGTTGGCAAGGGTTGATTATTAAAGATGAAAATCGTTGCTCTGCGTATGATAAAAAGGCGGATTATGAGTATGACCAGAATGTAGAAGATGCCATTGTTGCAAGTATGAATGGGCAAGTTTATGGACCATATACAGGTAGCTATTTTGAATCAGATTCCGAAACCGATATAGAACACATTGTTGCCACTTCTGAGGCTCATGACTCAGGCTTGTGCTCAGCTCCTGTCAGTATAAGAAAAGCCTTCGCCTCTGACTTACTGAATTTAACGCTTGCTTCACCTAAAGTTAATCGATGTAGTAAAACAGGTAAGTGCGGCTTTGATGCCGGTGAGTGGTTGCCAGAAAAAAATAAATGCTGGTTCGTAAATCGCATTGTTCAAGTTAAGCAAAAATATAAATTGAGTATAGATTTAAATGAATATCACGCATTAAGCTCTGTACTGATGAACTGTACTAGTACGGATATGGTATACCACAGCAAAGTTAAATCTTTGCAGCCTACTACTTATGATACGTCCTATCCAACTGGTGCCTTGTCAATTTATGATGATAACCAAAATGGTAAAATTAGCTGCAAAGAAGCAAGAAACCATAAAATAACGCCTGTCTATAGTGGTCACCCAGCCTATCCGTATATGAATGATCGCGATGGCGATGGAGTTGTTTGTAGATGATATTGTAGTCTAAGAAAGGCGGTATATTTTTTCAAAACACACTTGTACAGCCCTTCTTAACTAAAAGCGCGATAGAAAGAATAAATACGAGGGATAGATGATATTAGAATTTTAAAAACTCATAATGTTTAAAATTTTAAAAATTGATCGTAGAATTGAAAGATATGTGTCAGACACGTTAAACAAATGTCCCAAGATAAATACGTATCAATTACAGAAGCAGCAAGATATGCTCGAGAGAAAAAGTTATCTTCAATTAAAGAGTGGCTTGAGGCCAGTGAAGGTGATGAATTTCCAGAGTCTATGCCTAAGCGCCCACCTAATGTATATGGCTGTAAATGGTCAGAAGTTTTAGCTCCAAAAAATTCACCTGGTTGTGGTCGGTTCGTTGAGTTTCATGAAGCTTGTCGAATAGCTCGTACACTGGGTGTTGAGACGATGACACAATTTAGGGAGCTGAGTAAAGAGGGGGGTAGGCCTGCTAATATACCATCAAATCCAAACCTTCATTACAAAAGTGAATGGAAAGGTTGGGTTCATTTCTTAACTGGAAAAACTGAGTAAAGATTTCAGCTATTATTAATCTTCAATCTTTTTTGAAAACTGTATTAGCATTGTGACAGCCGAAAGCATTATATGCTTAGCATTACATCCCCTCAAAAATAATTACTACCGAAAAGACAGTGTAACTGCGAAAGGATAAATGCTCCTTAACCTTTAATGGCTATTCTGTCTCTTAAGTTACCCTTTCACTTAACAACGTTTATATATTGGTGGCACTTTTTATAAAAATCACTTTTTTTTAGGTAAATTTCATTTTCCAAGCTGCTTTAATTAATAAATTAACTTCAGTGGAGATCAAAATGATTTTGCATAGGTTTTTACTATTTCTATTTGTTTTTTCCCCCTTTGCAGCGTTATCAGGACAAGAGGTGACTGTTAATACAGTAAATACACTCTCATCTAATCAACTATTAAAAAGCAGATTTAATGAACCACTCTCTATTATTCGTATACCACCCCTTTATACGGCTGAAGGTAACGTAGCTTATGGAGAGCAAGAAGTAAGCTTTAAGCTCCATGATACTGCCCCAAATGCTGTGATTGTGAATGAGCAAAAAGTAGTTAAGGGGCAGACTATAGACTTTTTGAAAGAGGTTAATGCCGATGGGGGTTTGGATATACCAATATACCCAGCTGCCACCGGTTATACTGGTGAAGCGCATTACACTATAACAGTAAGTGTAAAAGGAGCTAGCTGCCCTGAAGATTATTTATTTTCCGATGGTATGTGCTCAAAAACGCTTATAATTGATGCTACAAACATCTGTCCTACTGGTTATGACTATTTGAAGACAGAAGATAAATGTGTCAAAGAGCTTAATGAACCGGCATTAGTTACTTGCTCAGAAGGTTCTGAGAATTTAGATGGCGTTTGCATTACATCAACTGTTACAAATCCAATCGTATCTTGCCCTGGTGTATGGTCTGAAAAGTACAAGGTGTGCTTTTCAAAGGTGCAGGATTACCCTGGGGAGGCTTATTGTGCTCATGATGAACGAGTGTATCTAATCGAAGATACAGAGAATAAAAAGCCTAACCATGAAAGCATATGTGTTTCTCATGGCCTGCTTGATACTAATGATGCCGAGTATGAACCTTGCACAGCAGGATATACCTTACATAAGTGGGGGGAAGGTGAGTGCACTGACTCAAGAGCTTACTCTGTTGATGTGGAAACCGCGAAACCTTCGGTTGATTGGTGTGATGGAGATGGGCTTGAGTATTATGATAATCAGAATTATCTATGCATTTTTAAGAACCCATATATGTATAAAGCTAATGTCCGTTATGAGTGTGTGGTGGGCGAATACATTGATGGAAATTGCGTTAACCCTTCAAACTACCAAGAACCCAGCTATATGTGTGAGCATGGTGGAGCATATCAGGAAATTAGCTGGGATCTTGATGGAAACCCCCAGTTAAATGTGTGTGTAAATAGAGAGCAGATAGATGGAGACTCAATATACTCATGCCCTGAAAATGCGGAGCTGAACGGAAATAAATGTATTGCCATTACTGAGTCTGAACCAGCCTATAGTTGCCCTGATGATTATGTTTTTTTAGATCAATCTTGCAAGTTGACTCAGACCGCTCATAGCCAAAAAGCTTGTCCAACTGGATGGCAGTTGCATGGTGATAGCTGCATGACTGTAGAGAATCTTTCGCGCCTTAACTTTTTATGTGGGTCCGAGAACCCGCAAATCTTATATTCAGTTATAAAAATTCACTAAAGTTTCCCTGAATTATCTGTCAAAAATAGTTTTTTTTCAGGCATTTCTAAAATCCATTTCAAGTAAATTAATAAGCTCAACTTAATAGATTTTCAAATTTGGACCAAATTCAAAAAGGAATTCTATTTAGAATAACAACTTACTTTGGGTTCTAAAATGCTATTTCGTAAACTATTACTACTGGCCTTGGTATATATATCTTTCAGCACTAAAGCTGAAACCACAGTAAATGTTGAACCTGTAAACACCCTGTCTTCTAAAAGCTTACTAAGTAGTAAAGCTGATGAGCCGTTTACAATAATAAAGGTACCAACATTGTACACCTTGGACGGAAATAAGGCTTTTGGTGAACAGCAGATCACATTTAAGTTACATAGTGACGCACCAAGCTCTGTTGTTGTAAATGGAATTACTGTAACAAAAGGGCAAACTGTTCAATTTGACAAGGCTATTAACTCAGCTGGCGGACTAGATATTCCAATTTACCCAGGGGTAGTTGGATCATCAGGAGCTGCAAATTATACCATCACTCTAAGTGTCAAAGGGGCAACATGTCCTGAAGGTTACATTTTATCTGGCGGAATGTGTTACAGAACAACGACTCAACCAGCAATTAAAGTATGTCCATCAGGTTATTTGTACAGTCTCAGTTCGGGAGATTGTTCTAAAACATATACAGTAGACGCCACTAAGAATTGCCCTGCAGGTACGACGTATTCAAATGGTGTATGTATGGGTTCATCGAGCTCGCCTGCTAGCTCATCTTGCCCCGCTGGATATACGCGCTCAGGAAGTAGTTGTTATAAAGACACTCAAATTGATGCAACTAAAAATTGCCCAGTTGGTACCACGTACTCAAATGGTTTATGTCTAGGTTCATCGAGCTCGCCTGCAAGTTCATCATGCCCTGCTGGATATACGCGTTCCGGTAATAGTTGTTATAAAGATGTTCAAATTGATGCATCTAAGAGTTGCCCTTCTGGATATTCGAATACTGGTTCTGGTTGTGTGAAAAATGAATATGGTACTCCAGCGTACTCGTGTCCATCAGGTTATACATTAAATGGAACTAAGTGTGAAAGAAAAGAATATGCCTTCAAAGTATACGTATGTCCGGCAGGTCAGACTGCTTCACCGGATGTAACGTCATACCCAATGAAATATTATTGTTACTCCAACGGTGTCAGCATGGGTGAAACAACAACTAAAAGTTGCCCTGCAGGATATGTAAGCGACACAAGTCGATATCCATTCGAATGTTCGGCTACTGCATCAGTGGCATCAGTTGCCTCTTGTCCAAGTGGATATACTTCTAGTGGCTCTAACTGTGTTAAATCAACAACAGTTTCATATAATTACTCTTGTCCATCACAATACAGTTTATCAGGGTCGAAGTGTAACAAGAGAGATAATGCGAATTTAGTTTACTCATGTCCGGCTGATGGTAAATTAAATGGTACTAGCTGTGTTAGCTCCACATCTACAGCTGTGACTTACTCTTGCCCGTCACAATATAGTTTGTCAGGGTCGAAATGTAATAAGAGAGAGAATGCGAGTTTAGTTTACTCATGTCCGGCTGGTGGCTCACTAAGTGGCACTAGCTGCGTTAGCTCCACATCTACCGCTGTAACTTACTCTTGCCCAACAGATTATATTTTATCAGGGGAGCAGTGTAGTAAAACTGAAGAAGTTCCAAGTACCAATACTTGCCCTACAGGTTGGAGCCTAGAAGGGGAGGAGTGCACCAAAACCGAATCAGTTGCACCATAACGCTTTTCGCCAAGTCCAATTTTAAAAATTGGACTTGGTTTTAAAACACTTCAACCTGAAACATTTTAAAAAATAGATTAAATTTAAAATTTACTCTTTTTTCCCGCCTTTTAATTAGAAACAAGCTGTAAATTATAAGTAGTTATTCGACCTTGGTATTTTACATATGTCATTGAAAGATATTAAAAATCAAATTCAAAAGGCTTTAAATGTATTTTTAATGCCTTATCCAGAGCTAATTAAAAATGGGGTTGGGACCACTAAACAAGAAATGAATGACATTGGTTTTGCTATTTTCTCGGAGCTGAAGTCTGCAATGGATATCATTTCTGAATTAGGAAAAACACCAATCGTAGAGCCCATGAATTTAAACCAATTCACAATTCCTGCAGATGTATTTTTAAAAAATGAAGATGTAAGAAACGCAATTCTAAAAAACAATCCTGATTTCACTTTAGAATCTTTAGCTGAAATGAACGGCCTATTTATAAACCCAAAAACAGGTGATGTGTTTAAGAAACATGCTCAGCTAAGGATTTAATATGGAACTAAATTTGTCAAAAGGTTTTGCTGAAGCAGAGAAAAATTTAAAGTCTGCTCAATCATTATTGCTTGCTAAGTATGATGTCTCTTGGATATCCAACCCGGAAAAAATAGATTTAGATCGAATAACGTTAATAGATAAAGAAACTTTAACCGAAATTAATGACGCACTTGAAATGATCGCTCAAGCCAAAGATGCTCATGAATTAGAGAGGGTATTATGAAAACTCAGTTCTTAACTTGGTTTTTAATTGGAGTAATTATATTTTTTTTGGACTTCATGAAATTTGATACAGAAAATATAAAATGGCTGTTAGCTGTAGTGGTTGGTGAATTTATAATTGCCTTTATTTTCTTATCAAGTAAAGTTGGTGGTTTTAAGTAATTACTAACAATTCAATTGCTTAAGTCCGATACTGGTTAGTATCGGACTAATCTCCCGATTCGAAAGTTAATATGCTCTTACTAATAACTCTCATTTAGGAACTAAAACATCCCCTTATACCTAGATAAATCTTTTTAATTAATAGAGTCTAATTTCCCAAGATTCTATTTTACAGTTGATTTAACATAACATGTTAATTGCATAAATGGGCATTTACACAAGTATAGTTAGGGTGTATAAATGTACAGTGCTTATGTTTTCGTATGAATTTAATTTATGAACAGCAGATTGGAAAAGATTGTCGATTTAAAACAGCCTCAATTACCGGCTACCAAGATTAAACAAAAATTAAATGAGATTTATGTAAACCCTAAATGTCCGATATTTAATTATGTTAACTCTTTGGCGGCGGATACATCCAAAGAGACCGTCACTCGATGTTTGCAAGCAATTGCAAAACATACTGGCTACGCTGATTTTTATGAAATTAATTGGGCAGAAATTACTTCAACTGATTTAAATAGCCTTATCCATAACCTAAAAGCCAAGGAACTATCTCCAAAAACGATTTCATTATATGTATCCGTTGTAAAGGGTGTATGTGAGCATGCCTATTTGTTAGGGCAGATTTCTAGATTGCAGCTAGATGGTATTCTAAAAGTGAAAGGAGAAACCGGCTCTAGAATTAAAAAACATCAGGTAATTTCTCGCTCTAGTTTCCAAGAGCTTTTGGAGAGAATAGCAAGTTCAAACCCAACTAATAGAAATAAAATGCTCAGAGATTTGGCGCTTTTTCATATTTTAATTGGTACCGGGTTAAGAAGAAGTGAGTTGGCCACAATAGAGATTTCATCATTAGTCTTAGAGCTTAGTAACGAAGATAGAGTTACAGTAAATACTCAGTATTTGAAGATTATTGGTAAAGGTAATAAGGAAAGATATGTTGCGATCCACCCTGTTACAAAAATTGCTTTGGAAGACTGGTTGAACGTTCGAGGTATAAAGCCAGGTCCGTTATTTGTCAAAGTGCCACGTAGTGGAAACATTGATGTTGAAAATAGTAACCCTTTAACTGGCAGCGCTATTTATGAACTTTGTAAAAAATATAACACTGTTGCTCCCCATTCTCTAAGACGATCATACGCGACTTGGCTCGATGAAAAAGGCGTTAAGATAAGCAGAATTAGTAAACTTCTTGGCCACTCCAAAGAAGTTACAACTGCAATGTATATTGTAGATGAAGATTCAAAGGCATTTGAGGATGTGTTGAATAATTTGTTTTAATCTCAAATATTTTGTTCTTGGTTGTCTGTGTTGGCTGCAATTTACTGATATATAGGATTTTATTACATAACAAGATGTGACAAGGAACAACATGATTTTATTTGTTCATTTTAAATTTATCTTTTTTTGTTAGAATATAAGCTAGTGATCTTATAAGAACAACCAAACATGGCTGATACATACTTTAAAAATCTAGATGATGACTCAAAGAAAAAATACGTCTCGCAAGTTTTAGAACGATGCAAACAGGTGTGGGGTGTTGATGAGCTACATGAAATTGAAGATGAGAATGGACGTCGAGCTCTAGGGCATAATGCGAGCACTATGAAAATGTGGTTGAGCCGCCCTTCTATGCCATGGGATTTTATTTTAACTACTGCGATTAAAAAAAATGTAAGCCTGGATTACCTTCTTCTGAACATAAATGAAAACACAAGTCTAGAAGATGTTAGACCTGAAGAACTTCTTGAAACTGTAAATAAAGTAGTTGCAAGCTCGTTAGAAGAAAGTGCTGATTACGGAATTATTGACCCTACTTTTGTTCCAACAATTACTAAGAAGATTAAAACGTCATTAGAAGGTGCTTTAACAATTAAAGCCAAACCCTCCAAATCAGCCTAGGCAAAATCAAATTAGCAAGAAAATGGCCAGAAAGACCTTGGCCATTTTTAATCCGACTGGCGTAAAAGCAATTTTTCCGTAAAAAGAAGTTTTACTTTAGTAATAAAAGTTGGTGCTAGAAATGCACTAAGTAATATCAAGTCGTTTATATTTACAGTAATAGAGTAAAAAAAGCCTAAAAAAGGGTTAAGGGAATTTTGCGTAATATAATTTAACATCAAAATTAGGTGCAAGACTGAATTTATCAAAAAGATACACATTGTGATTACTGAACCATCTGAGTATCCTTTATCCTTTCTTATAAAAGGAAATAGTAAGGCAATGATAAGCGCTGTAATGCTATCAAAAAGAGAGAACATCAAATACATATTGACTATACCATCTATAAAACCACCCCCTTCTCTTAAGTACTCTAGAGCCATTAAGTAATCAGTTGATAAATAGGATATTGTAACGAATGTTACTAAACACATGTGTGAGAATGATGTTTTTTTGAAGTAGGCTTTAATGATAGTTAGGCAGAAAACCATAAAAAGTAAGCCTGAAAAGCTCATCAAGTATTTAAAAAAGAAGTCACTAGCTCCTGCAGTAAATAACTTGTTATAAGAAACTACAAATGCATTTATATGTTCCATATTAAGCTCTGCGTTTGTAGCTGGCTAAATTAACAACATTTTTGAGCTCTATCTTGGATGCATAGGCTGGGGTAATACTACTCTTTTGAGGAAAGCCTTCTATTCCAGCAAGTTCAGCTTTAATTTCTTGAATTCTACGGAAGACAGCAGAACGCTCATCATTAACTGGCAGTCCTTTCATGTAGACCTCCAGTTGAATCGACTCTTGAACCAACTTTCTGACGCGCTGCGCTATTGCAAGAGAACGAATAAATTCACGCTTTAAGAATACAGCTAAAGAAATCACCCAAAATATGAAGCAGAATAATAAGCTCATTAAGGCTATAGGCGAAGCTCCCATACAAACATCCAACTCTAACTACTACATCGAATTTAATAATAATGTACTGAGAGTTTACCAGCAATAGTCCTTTATTATTGCTTTTATATGACCAACTGTTATCTTTTGCCTGCGTATTTGAGGAGAAAAATTTACATCTGTTTAGATGAGAAGGAGTCATAGTGTGGCGAAAATAGTACTAAAAACGCCATTAGCTTCATTAAAGTTATAATTTCTGGCAGTCTTTTTTCAGCAAGCTTACACTTTCAAATCTATTTGGCTTAAAAAAGTGAAATTTTAATTAAAAATAAACTTAATATGTTCCATTGAAATTTATCATTGAGTGATGATAATTGGAGGTTCAAATGTTACTCATTAAAAAAAAGCAAAGCCCAGTACGGGGGTTATTTTACATTTCACTTTGTATTTCATTATCTATTGTAAGTTGCAGCTTGAATTCATACTTTCGATACGGTATGACTTTGCCGCTTGAATTTTACACTCCCTTAATTATTACTTTGATATTGATTCTATTGAGCTCAAAGCAAGGAACTGTCTGTTTCGGCCCAGTTAAATTATTTAATTCTGGAAAATAGCGTGATTTAAAGAGTGTGTTAGCCTTAGATTTAAATGCTCGATGTGGAAGACTTTCAATGCAAAATAGTACAGCACTAATATCAATAATCTTAGCGTGCTTATCAAGCGAAGCTACAGCAATTATCCATGGGGATAATACTGCATGTTATCCATTATCATATGATAGAGCTGCAATCGAAAAGCAAATAAAAGTGGATTTGTTTACTACGTATACGGCCTTAAACACTATAAGTGGAGAGGAAAAACTATTGAATGACACTTACTCAGCTGAACTTGAGAATATAAAAGTGGTATCTACTGAGTTTCAATATTTTAAATTTTCTTACTCTGAGCGTGATGGCCAACTTTGTGGTTCAATAGTAAAAAAGTAATTAATCTAAAATAAGAGGGTAAATATGAAAGAATATTACGTTGTAGAAATTGGTTATAGTGGCGCTGGAGGAGATGTAGCTAAAAGATTTACATTGGATAAAGACAAAGCTCTTTGGTTTGCTGAGGTATTTTTTACGGGCCTGTTAAATTTATTCCCGCTTTTTAGAGTAAGAGCCTAATTTTGTCCGATAACATTATTAAACGTCTTTTTGGGGCAAAATAACATGCTTAATTCCTAGCTGTCTTAATTATTTATTTACAAAGGTAATTATTGGTGAAATTATCATGGTATGTAATATACGCCATTTTGGTGTGTTATAAACCACCAAAATGGAGTTCAATAAGCTGCTAGGCATATTGTGCCGACCTCAGCTAACCATATAGGAGTTAAGTTTGGCTGCAGCTAGTAATTCTGTCGTTCATTTAACGATGAGATATAAAAAGACTGAGCTTTCAATCGGTTCAGGAGTTATCTATAAGCACGGATCAAACTACTTTATTGTTACAGCTTGGCATAATCTGGCCGGTCGACATTCTGAAACATTAAAGCCATTATCAAATGAGTCAGCAATACCTGATAACGTAGTAGTTAATCTTGCCGTCAATGAGCCTACTTCTGGTATGGTGACTCGTCACTCAATTACAATCCAATTGGTTGATGAAGAAAAATCACTTTTTTATATCCACCCTGTAAATTATCCTCGAGTGGATGTAGCGATTATACCTTTTGACCCTAGTGGAACTTTTTTGTCTGAAATATACCTTTCAACAGGTAAACATAAAGACATTGGTTTTTCCCCCATCATGAAAGTACCTGGCGGTGGGACTACTGAAATATGCCCTATACAAAGCTATCTTGTTCCAAACTCTGAAGTGATTGATAAATGGTTTGATAGCGTTGATGTGACAGAGGAATTATTTATTCCAGGGTATCCACATAATGTGAAGGACTTTTATTCACAACCTGTCTGGAAGCGGGCCATAATAGCTTCATCTGTACAGTATGGTTGGAATAAGGAACCAAAATTTCTCATCGATAGTGCGTCAAAAAGCGGTATGTCAGGTTCTCCCGTGCTGTATTACAACCCTAACGGGCGGATTCAAATTCGCGGCTCTACATATCAACTCAACCAAGAAGCTGTGATTCTCGTAGGTATCTATGTGGGCCGTATAGGAGTTCAGGGAGATGTAGACCCTCAAATTGGGACGGTGTGGAAAAAGTCAGTAATAGATGAAATTATAGAAGCAGCGCACTTGGAAAAGCTCCCGTATGAAATAGAGTTATCGCACGATGAGATGGTTGAGAATATGCAAAGTATATTGGCAATGTGCTCTATTCAGGGCCTTCAAAATATCAAAAATCCAGAATTGCCATCTAGGTATTATGTTCGCAGATCGTTGATGGAAAAAATATGTGGAAGGGCTAGCCCAGAAGATGCTCTTGCTGCAGTGCTTGATGCAGCAGAAAAATATGATGGTGAGTTGGTTCCAGATGAAAATTAAACTAAGAAAATGCCTAACAAATCAAAGCTCGCGGATGCAGCAAAGCTGCGCTGGTGTTTGAGCCGTTACCGAATAAATACTCTAACGTGTTTTTGCCCCAAAATGAGTCAGCGACTGTATGAGCCATTACTCTCCATACCATCATTTGGAATATTTTTTCTAACCCAAATCAAGGGGGCTAATCTGCCTTGAGAAACATAGATATTTTAAACCTTAGTGCCCTCGTAGCTATGACTTTATGCAATCTATTTGATTTCAATGTAACCCTTACAATTTTGTTGTGCTAGCATCGGAAGCATAATTCTGATTTGCTTAAAGGAGAAATGCATTGGCCAGACGAGGAAATGGTTTAAGGACGGCTATAAAGGTTGTTAAAGCTATAGATAGAGCCAACAAACAAGCCACCCGCGAAGCTCAGCGTAGAGAGAAAGCTCGGCAACGTGCTGAAGCTCAAGCACTTAGAGAGCATGAAAGAGGTGTGCGTGAAGCTCAGCGAGAACTAGAGCGGCAAGTAAGACAGCAACAATCCGCAGCAAAGCAAGCATTTAAAAATGCGCTATCAAATACAAATGAAGAGTACCAAGACCGCTGCGAAGAACGAGCCGCCCTTAGAAAACAATTCATACAAGAGGTTTTAAAGTAAACAATGGATAGTAATTTACTAATATTAGCAGGCATATCTTTGTTAGCAGTTTTGCTGACCTATGTAGTGGCGAAACGCTCTGCGGATAAAAAAGTTGGACAGTACAAGTCAATTGATGAAGCATTAACGAAAGTCAAAGTAGAGCACGAGACATTAAAGAAAGCAAATGAATCACTACAGAAAACTACTGAGATAGCAAAGCAGGCGCTTTCCAAAATTAACGCTGAAACTGCCGACCTACAAGCTTTGAAAGGACAAGATGACTCTCTTAAAGTTAGTATTCTAGAGCAGCAACAGTCTCTTGACGCAGCCCAAAACGCTCTAAATGAACTTAGTGCCAATATTGAAAAGAGCGAACAGGATCTGAACGAGCTAATGGGTGGGATAGACTTGTATTCACGACTCGATGAATATACTGCGCATGGCCATTTTGAAATGCCACAATATCTCTACGAAACATCAACTCGCTATTCTGAAGAGATCAAAGACATACGGCAGCAACAAAAAGACATGATTAAAGCTAAGACCGCAGTCACCTTCCCAAAAACGACCGTTATTTCTAATGATAAGTCTTTGAATAAAAAAATCCTCAATGGTCAAGTTAAGCTAATGCTAACTGCGTTCAATATTGAATGTGACATGCTTATTGGCAAGGTTTCTCCAAGCTCATTTGGTCGTACGCTGGAGCGAATTGAGAAACTAGCAAACAATCTAGAAAAGTCAGCTGCGACACTGGAGTGTGGCTTTGATATTGACTACATCGAACTAAAATTTGAAGAATGTAAGCTTCAGTATCAATATACCCTGAAGAAGCAGGAAGAAATTGCCGAGCAGAAGCTCATCAAAGAGCAAATTCGTGAAGAGCAGAGAGCAATAAAGGAGTTTGAAAAAGCTATTGCTGAAGCTGAGAAAGAAGAAAAAATGTATCGAAGCCTTCTTGATAAAGCTCAGCAAGAGCTTGCTCAAGCTAATGAACAAGAACGTAGTGAAATGGAACAAAGAATAGCCATTCTAGAGCAGCAATTGGCCGAAGCTGAAGCCAAAGAAGAACGTGCCAAGAGTATGGCGGAACAAACTCGTAAGGGCCATGTGTACGTGATAAGTAACATTGGTTCCTTTGGAGAAGATGTTTACAAGATAGGTTTAACGCGCAGGCTAGAGCCTATGGACAGAGTTAAAGAGCTTGGTGATGCCAGTGTACCATTCCCATTTGACGTACATGCCATGATTTATACTGATGATGCACCTGCACTCGAAACAGCTTTGCACCGTGAATTCCATTCTCAACGTGTTAATGCAATTAATCTTCGTAAGGAGTTCTTCAATGTCGATCTAGAGGAAATTAAAGATGCCGTTGAGAAGATCGCTGGAGTAGATGCTGAGTTCAAAATGACCGCTCTGGCGGAAGACTATTACGAAAGCCTTCGTCTTAGTGATGCCGCATGATTTAATAGTTTTATCCGCCTTCGAGTCAGCCAGATCAGCGCTGGCTCACCTTTGCCCCAAAGCGTGCCAGAGAAACTTTTTGCCGTCCTTACAGAATTTCTGTCAGTTGACCAAATCTTTGTAATGTTACAACGCTTAGATTAGTTCGCAGCATAAGCGTAGTGTTTTTTGCACTTAATTCTTCTTGGAAACTCACGCTCTTCATACAGAAAATCTATCTCTAACGCTGACTACAAACTCACCAGTTCTCGCGACGCATACACGATCTTTAATGACGAATCCTTCAACCCAATGATCACCGGTGTAGGAAGTAGATTCTGTTCTATAAATTTCGTCTGAGGCCGTATTCGATTGAGGAGATATTTCGCCTCTAAGCTGCCCTACATTCGCCGCCTCTTGCCCTGTATTTACTACCTGCCAATAAACGTCGAATGGTGCAGGAACATCAGTCTTTAATTTGAACTTTAGTTCCTTTCCTTTGAGTAAATGCTGTCCAGATTTAAACTCTTTCCAATATATGTTGGATTTATAACTTGCTTTAATATCCGCTGAATATATGTTTGGAACGATAGGGTATCTCAGTTGTTCCTTATGTGGCACATTAAAGCTTAGTGCAGGTAAATTTGTTGGTTTGTATACATCAACAAGTGACTTAATAAACTTATCTTCTTCGATAAAGTTTTCAATATTGATGAAGTCGTCTCTAAGCCAACCCACCCATTGGAAAAAAGCATTTGCTCTTGCATTATTATCCTCATGCCATCGGTCAGCGAAGTTTTCATCTGGATTAGCTGGGTTGGGGATAAGCCACTTTCCATCAGGCGTGCGAGTTATCAATGTATAGGTATTTCTTGCGTAGTAATCATTAAAAACAAAGCTATTGCTTAATTGATGAGAATGCTGATTTAAAGATGATATTAGATTTCTCAACGTGTCATAGATAGTTGCTTCATTGTTATAACAATTGGCAGCTAATACAGTAATGATCATTGAGATTGGCTTAAAGTTTTCTATATCTGATTGCGAGAATCTTACGTCACGATGTCTTTTTAATAATTGAACTGCCCTTTGTAACGGCGTTTTAACGTGAATATTGGGAACATCGTTAATTGAATTGTACAATTGTCTTTGATTGTTGAAGATACGTTGCTTCTGACTATATTTTTCTAGTTCAAATGCAGCGCCATTTCTTTCGTAAAACCATTCAGCAAATCCTTTCGGGTTGCTCGTTGTCCAAGAGTAGCGGTTTTCTTGATCTTTATTTGTAGCTGCAATTGATTGGGGTCGCGCCAATAAACTGTTTTCTGCTACTGAAGGGAGAATATCCATATGGAATCCAACACCATCATCTTCAGCATAATTGAGAGTCCAGCAGCGCTTTCCTTCATCATCTAACAATCGGGCATAAGTGCCATTCTCTCTAATACGTTGCCCAACCTGATTTTTCACAGTGGAGGCTAGTACTGCTTGTTTTAAATGCCCCAAGTTGCAGACCAAATCAATGTCATAATCTGCATCTTTACTATTTTTGAATGGGCGAATTTCTGTTCCAAGCTTAAAAGAGCCTTGAAGGTATACCTCTGGGACACGAAATGTGCCGGGATAGTTACCTTGCTCTAGATGTGTTCTCATTGAATTAAAGCGATCAATTGCTTGTTTGTATTTAGTTGGAGAGATGTCCAACTTTTTCGCCGCTGTTAACAGGGCCTCTTCCCTAGAAACTATTTGAGTCACGATACACTCCCTCCCAAGACAAAGTTGCTAATCTCTTTACTTCCATATGTAAAATCCTTGTCGGCTAAACTAATCAAATTATCGATTTCAGAAACTTCATCAAGTGGGAGATCAGTATCTGACTCAAAATCAATTCTTAATATTTGCTCAGGCTTCAAATGAAGCTTTAGATAATTTAACGCGCTTTGGCTCTGAAGCGATAACATGAAATTTATGAATTCTTTATGCCGCCAGCCCGTTGCTAAACCCCAGCCTCCCTTATGCTTTAAACCATAGGCGACTTTGGAATGACCGGTGCCGATGGACACCACTTGTATATCATCATAATTTATCCCTAGTCGTTTTTGGGCATCGATAACGGCCACTAATGCGGGGTTGTTTGCCCACAGGCCTCCATCTGATAACAAGTACTCATCAACTTTATGAGGATCAAAAAATGTTGGGGCTGAGCAAGATGCTAGAACAGCATCTTTTACTTTTACCGACTTATCACGAATAAAATCTGGGTGGTAAGGCGATTTAAATACATGGACTCCGCCGTTACCTACATCTGTTGCTGGCAGAATTAGTGGCTTGGCTACTTGCCCAAGCGTAATATCGTTAAAAACACCGTTAAGAACATTAGATAAACTGCCACTATCATAAACGCTTTCTAGCAACGGCTGCGCAACATTTTTTAGCTTCTTAAAGGGGATTTTCGACTTTTTCTTTTTGAAAATATCCACGCCATATTCTTTGTACATGTTAACCATTTCGGCTGGGCGGATGTTACATGCAACACCAGCCGCTATTATGGAACCCGTACTAGTGCCGGCTATCATGTCGAATGACTCTAAGAGATTGATTCCAAGTTTTTCTTCAAAACATTTAAGTATGTGCGCAGGGTAAACACCACGTATTCCCCCGCCATCGATGCTCAATATCTTAAAAGTCATATGTATTCTTACTCCTCTATAAACCGCCAGTTGACCAATTTTTAGTAATGCTACAGAGTGGCTCTTCTAACGATGGCTACTCATTGAGGTATTGATAAATTAACTTTTCCTTTTACATGAGTTATCGACAGCTTAGATATCATTTCGTCTCCATCGAAGTCATATACGAGAAGCGCTGGCTGATAGAGATCGAAGGCTTGACCTACGAATACACAAGCAGCGTTAGATGCACAGATGAGCAAGTGAACACGCTCAACAGCAAATTGGTCATGAAGTTTTTGCAGTATTACATGAAGTTCACTTTTTAATTCTAACCCGTTTTCTGGATGCGGGATCGCAGCATTACCCATTTGCTTGGCTACGATTTCAATCTCAGGATAACCGAGCACTGTTGCAGTCTTTTTCATTGCTTCGGGATATTGGGTTAATGCTATAGTGATCGTGACTTCAGATGATTTTCCTATCTCGCTCTTCCAATTCACCTTGTAAGGTGTTTCTGATCGAGAATCCTGAGGCCAAACCCAGCAGTTTCCATCTCGGTATCTGAGCATTGGCGTGATTTCAGATTTATTTCCTAGGCATGCCCCTAATCCGACCAAAGCTGGCATTGGCCCAAATGCGAATAGCGCCGCTCGATATCCATAATTTTTTGTCTGATTGATTATGGTTTCTGCTTCTTCTGTGACAATTTCATCCATTTCTTTGGCAAACCGTTCAGGTTTGGCTCTGTATCGGCGTTCATTGTCACTAAGGTTATTCAATGCTCCTCTAATGCGAGTTCTTAACCTAGATAAACTTCCTGCAATGTCTCTTGACTCCGGGGGAGAAACAACATGCCCGCCTACCGGCCAAAGAACTGAAAATACAGGAATAGGTTGGAAACTCAGTCCTTCAAGTAATTTCTCAGTATTAATTAAAAACTCCGTTCGCATTTGAGTAAGTCTGGATGCAGGATAATCAGCACACGCAACTCGATCTATTAATCGGTGATGTTTGTCGCATAAAAGTAGAATATTAGCTGGCTCATTCGAAAGTTCTTCGGATAGATAAGGAATACCCCTTGGGCCATTCTCGGAAGACGCAACATTGTGAGCCAAGTATGAATAGTTACCAGATGCCCCAGTCAGACAATCAATATCCAACCTATCCCCGCAGCCTTCAAACATACAATAGCCATGACTATCACGCATAACTTGATTAATTGTCGGCTGTGTGAAATCTTTACCACGACCTTTATTAAATCGCTGTTCGATATTCCTGGAGATATAGTCAACAACGTCATTGACTGACAAGACTGTAGATTGACTAACACAGGAATCCCATATTTTTGATAGTGACTCCATTGTTCCATATTCGTCTTGAGAAAGATTTCGGCCCTGGAGGTGGCGAACCTCAAGATTATCCCCACAACCCATCAATGTTAGAGCATCCTTAAGCTCAACATCAGTTACGTTAAGTCGAAAACTGGCTCGTAACTCATGTGAATACAATATATATATCTGGTTTTTTACACGCTCATCGGTAAGTAATCCAACATGCTCCCACACAAAAGAGGTCTTAATGCTCGATAGAAACTCTGCGAGCTTGTCAATTGACTCTATGGGATAAAAACATGCTTGATGAAAAGGTAGCCTCTCGTCAGTCATCGATTTGTTCCTTAAAAATTCGTTTAAATGACCCGTTAATTTCCCGAAAGATACAGACGTCTTTCTGACCAACAATTACAAAGACTAATTCTCTGTCCGGGTTACGTTTTATGCATTTCCTCCAATCTACAATATCTATATACGATGGGGTGGGTGTTTCTTCAGGGTGAGTATGCCATGTACCCAAGTAGCCTAGTTTTCCATGCGAACTTTCGTAATAAGAATTAACCGTTTTCTGGTGGTGAGGGTCACGCATATAAAAGTTAAGTCTGGTGGCTGAATCTTCTTTCTGAGGAATAGTACAATGCTCTAGCCAAAATTCATTAGCGTCAGCGGACTGAGAGCCAATTAATGATCCAAAAGCTTCACTTCTATCACGAGACATCTGCCTGTAAGAATACCAAAGATCAATTAGCTCTTCAGAAAGGTAAATTTTTGTATCTTTTATGCCCGTAGTTTGCTTAATGAGTGCAGACATCGCAGTCCTCATCAACCAAAGGTAAGTATTCAAGCGAACTGCTGAAATTGTAGTAGCGATGAGTCAGCCTGATGCCCTCTGCCATTGCATCTTCATCTAAACCCTTCCAACTAACTTTGCAGGACTTAGTTTGTTTGCCTTCCAAATACCGAATGGCCAAATTTGCTGCCATGACACCAGTTTGAGCCGAACTTGCTGCGCCATATGAGATAAATTGTTCTCCACAGCCAGCGATGTTTTTCATGGTTATCTGGTTGGGTTCGATAAAATTCATGTTCGACACTAGCCCTCTTGCACCTGTTTCTTGGCAAACGTAAGAGCACAATAAGCATCCCTCCGTACTAGGGATATCTAATGTTGCATGGCCACCAACGCCAAAACCTTCTAACCAACTGTTAATGACGGCAACTTTTGAGTTGTTATCCAAAAGGTATTGTTTAAACAACCGTTCCTGGGTCGGATTTCCGATAGCAATGACGATCAGGTCAAAATCATTCATACGGTTACTGCGAGCAAACTCCATCAGTTTATCTAATTTCCATTGTGCACAAGACCATGGAAATTGTCGTTGAAGAGCGACACTTAGGGCTACGGTTTTGAATGCTCCCACCCAATGCTGTTCTAAAATATGGCGATACAGATTATTGATTTCGTATAGATCAGGATCTACTAACGTTAAATATCTGACTCCAGCAGCAGACAACTTATGCGCAATTTCACTGCCTACTGAACCAATGCCTATCACGGCTACCTTTTTGTCTGCTAACGGCAGAATGCCACCACCACGTTCCACAGTATTCTCTTGATTGAATAGCCGTATAGGTAAAGCTTCCAATTTCCAGTTTTTTAGCTTTTCATCTGATAGTGGTAGCGCCTTTTTGGCTTTACCGCTAAGTTTCAGTGCGAACCAAGTTCGTTCATCATTAACAGTTTTGGCGGTAAACACGACCCAATAAGCAGTTTCACGCCATTGACCGTATTTTTGTTGTAATTCACTTCTAACCTTTATCGGGAGCGAAGATATTGTATTTAAATACCATTCTTCGAGAGCATCTGAATTTTTAGGTGCAGGAGTTAGTGTTTCGATTGGAATCACAACTGCTTTTCCTGCTATGCGTCGATTATCCTTAGCTATAGACAACCGAATATCACTGATACCCGAAAGCGAATCATCAGCCGGATGAACCATATAGTGGCTTTCGATGCCAAATTGTTTGCCATCCACTGGGCTATATACCGATAACGTTTGTAGGGCTGGCCTTGCGATATTTGCCAATAAGGGTTTAAAGCTATCTGGATCACAGATTCGCAACCATTCACTGGAGAACTCACGAAGCAATTCACTATGGTTCCAATCTGGATTCGTTATGCACTTCTCTAACAACGAGATATGCCTCCGAAGCGATTCTTCTACAACCAATAGTGGTTGTTCGAAATTTACTGACAGTGACTCTGGAGCATTAACACACACAGTGCCAATCTGAATCCCTGAATCTTCATGAACAGAGACATGAGCCAACCTGCCAATGGAATCAGGGTTAATTAAGAAAAATTCGGGCAGGCTGTAGTAGGGAGGATCTGCTACTAGCATTAATTGTATCTCATGATTAAGGATCGTAGTTTCCACTACGATCCTCTCTCCTCCAGCTACTTCACTGATTGTGCAGTAGAACCCCTGGTTGATAAGGTGCTGTTTTATTTCGCTTAGCACACTATGCCCCCTGTGACGTTCCAACTACACCAGCGCTACTGTAAGCCACTTTTTTGGCATTACTATCTTGCTCCTTTTCTGGCACTTCAAAGTCATCACCGAATAGCCCCTGCAAGATTTCACATTGTTTGTGCAAAGAGTCTTCGTTTAAAGCTTGATCAAGTTTAGTCAGCATCGCATTCAGTTTGTTATATAGCTGTGTTCCCGTATCAATGCTACTGTTTTCAAAAACATTTCTATATGGTTGAACAGGTAACTGCACATTGACTTTGTACTTACCATAATCAACGCTTTGAAAATAATTGGCATTCAAAATAGCTGAAATAGTGTCGCGTAGCGATTGCAAGTCATTGACTTTACCGTCATAGCTGATAGATGGACGGAACTTGTCTTTCAACATTAGTGTAAGTCCAATTGAAAACACTTTTTTGCCAATATTTTGGCCGAACTTTTCATCCCTCCAGCGTTTTACATATCTGACCAAACGTTTAACCTGTCTGTTTTTCAGGTCTGCTGAGCCGATATACTGGCTGCTATCATTAATATGTTCTATCAGTTTTTTGGGCTCAGCAGGAGACCACTCACGGTTTTCTACATTTGAGTTCAACTTACCGACTGCCAGTTCATACTGCTGACCTCGCTTCCTGTATATGACAATATCGATATGCAGGTTTAAATTTATATAATCAGCAGTGACACAAGGCTTTTTGATTCTTGCATTTGTAAAACCGCGCTTTTCCAAGACTTTAAGTACAAGTTTTTTTACTTCAACCGGATCATTAGGAGCATTATCTGCATCAATAACAACAGCTCTATCGATATCAAAGTCAGCCACTGGGTGCTTTATGCCTGTGTGCGTGCTGAAAGATCCCTGAATAAACGTGTCTATTATTGGATAACCGGCATTTTTAAATTCATCCCTTAAATCATCGAGGATGCTAGAGTCCTTCGTCCTGGCCTCCCGATAACTATCATCCTCTCGTCCTAATTTAATTTTGTCGTGAAATTTTGAGAATTGGTTTTGCAAAGACATAGTTAGCTACCTCTTATAAATTAGTTCACTGCGTATTTCTCTAAGACAAACTCACAGGTGAACAAGGTCTGCACCTACACCTATGTCGTTCTTGATGGCAATTAACAGAAGTTAATAAATTAACCATCGTTTATAACGATACGCCTTCTAGCCAAACATATCAACTACTGTTAATATAAAAATTAACGGAGGGTTATTTTATGGCTGACAAACTTCAGCAAGCCGCACTTATCAGTAAAAACATAAAGCACATGCGAGAATTACTTGGTTGGACACAGGCGAGGCTCGCTAGTGAGGCAGGGATAACAGCGGCTGCTCTAAGCAAGATCGAAAAAGACGAAGGCCGAATGCCGACTATTGTTGTGCTAAGAAAAATCGCTTCGGCACTAGGTGTAAAACCCTATGAAATAACGGGAGAAGATGCGCCGGAAAATTCAGGAGACAAAACTACAGAGTTCTATCGAAAGTGGGGAGAACTTGATAAGCTGCCAGAACAGGATCAGCGTATATTGCGAGAAATGATGGAACGCTTCACCAAGAAGTAAGGATTTGGTATGGAAGAACAAAAAGGAGCAAAGGAGGCCGAATCTTTACTTGAAGATCTGGGCTTTGATCAGTTACCTATCAAAGTAAATCAATTTATTAATACCATTTCAGATGAGAGCTTTCCTATCAGAGTGGAATTCCATGCATTTGTATCCGACCAATTTTTGGGTAAGGCAATCGGCAATCAAGACGGGGCAGGAATTATTATTAATAGCAATATTCCAGATTCCCGGCGGCTAAATTTCACTGCGGCGCATGAAACAGGCCACGTTTGTATGCACATTATGCAGGGCCACTCTAAAGACTTTGAGTGTGGTAACTCTGAGCTTGGGGATTATTTTAAAGATCCGCTAGAACGCCAAGCTAATGGTTTTGCATCTGGACTACTAATGCCA
Source organism: Pseudoalteromonas sp. bablab_jr011 (assembly GCF_016464045.1). NCBI lineage: Bacteria > Pseudomonadati > Pseudomonadota > Gammaproteobacteria > Alteromonadales > Pseudoalteromonadaceae > Pseudoalteromonas > Pseudoalteromonas sp. bablab_jr011. The sequence continues at coordinate 22,660 of NZ_JACDWU010000215.1, forward strand.
AAGCGATTGGTTAAGCCTTTGACTGATGGCGATGTAAACTGGCATAACATCAAACAAATATCCGATTTATGCGACACCTCTTTGGAGGCTGTTTTTAGAAGACTATCATGGCTGGAGAAAGCACCTGTAGCGATGGTTATCCACCAAAACAAGCAATTTAAGCGTTTTGTTCCTACAAAGCATTTCAATTTTTATATAAACCAAACCAACTTATCCTCAGAGCAATTAGCTTCTTGTACAAATGTCAGCCAAGAGGCATTTCCTAGTGACTTTGACGTTGTAGACCCGATAGATTGGGTTACACCAGAGCGAGATGGTATGAAGTTACTGGAATTATATGCAAGCTCAATAGTACTCAAAGACGGGTTTATTTATACATTACTTAGTTACGATGATGACTGCCTAGAAGAAGTTGACACCTACTTGTAACGATTTGCAAACCTGATAGGCCGGTTACACAGTCACCGCAACAAACGTGGTTTTCTCTGAGTCGTAAACGACTGTAAGGTTAAAATTTCAATACGGGACATAGTGTTGATTGGGATCTCAAAGATACCCATTTAGGAGTTTGCTTTTCTATTGCTTTAAGAGGGCATTATCCCATAGAATTTTTCTGTGAAATTAACGAATTAGATTTAAGACTTTAACTCGGAATTGTCCAGAAGTGAGTTACAACGAGTATGATACTTTAATACTCAGTTGTAGCTTGATTCGGACTTGATAGTAGCAATTTGCATGAAACTTTATTCCTCTCCTACAATAGATACCTTATTTCTAAGATTTCCGGCTACCTTAATTAATAACGTTAAATCTATACCATCATACTAATATCTTTAATCAATACTCACCCACCCATAGTGCCATTGAATAGCCCCGATTGTATTGCGCCCTACTTCAAGAAGATAAAAATAAATAAAAGAAAAATTAAATTAAACAAAGGACAAAAACGCAGATGCTGAGGTGTGTGCTTTATATACAATAAGTGGTATGATGGTATAGAAAGTAACCGCTTAAGTGAATTTCCTATGTCTTTGTATAATGATGTTGAGTTTGCATTTAACCAATTAGTAAGTGCGACTGAAGCACTTAACCAATTCCTTCATGAATGTGATGTGGTTCATGCTGAATGCTATAAGTTACCAGCTTCAGCTGGTGACATGTCCGATACTAGTGGTTGGGAATTAGTAACCCCTGAAAAGCATACCGGCTTTACTGCATTAAGTATGGCCACAGGTTCTTTTGCCCGGTTTACGCCAGATTATAACCACTCACCTAAATACCCTTTTAGACTACCCGGCTTTATTCAATTGGCGCCAACTCATTATCAATCAGCTTCACAGCTGGTGGATGCATGTAATTTACAAAAAGTGATAATAAAAGAGCTCATCAACAGCAGCAAACTCAATCAAGGTCAAAAGCGAGAGCTAATACAGTCAATTTGCCCTAACGCTATTACCTTACAAATATACAGGCTGATCAAAGTTGCTGATGGCCCAGTTAAACGAGTTGGTTTTACTTGGTGTAACAAAAACAGTATGAGAACTATTAACAAAGAAGAGTTTCTTACTTATTTAGCCGGCAGTAAAGATAACCCTCCTTCAGGCAAAACTAGATCTGAATGGGCGCCATGGGTTGAAAAAGAAATTGAATTAGTGAAATCAAAACCTGGCGAATTTATCAAGGTGAAAAGACCTTTGCCAATTACACCTAAGCTGAACGTCTCATTCACTGATGACACTAACACGGTTATGTTTTATGGCCATGTACCTATCATTGTATTCGGTGATGAGCCTTGTAAAATCTCTCCATTAAAGAGCTGTATCAGATCAACAAGTGAAGCTGAACATTACAATTACTTAATCAAGAGACTTTATGTAATGAATGAATGAGACCTTTTATTTGTTATACACTTAATGTGTGAATTGAATAAATTGGGTACTTACTAATATCTAAAGGAATTTTATGAGTTTTAAATCCTGGGCTAGTTATAGTCAATTCAGTCAATCAGTAAGAAATAAATCAAGATACGTTCTAGACTGTGATTCACAGGACTTTTTAAAAGGCATTAAGGACACATGCACCAGTCGAGTTATGATTATCCCTCCAAGCTCAGAGCTTTGGCGAGCACAAATGGGACATAACACCGAACCTTATATGCAGGATAATATTGAAGTAGACAATATATTTGTACCTTATCCAGAATCCCGTATGAGACCTTTGAAAGATAGCGCCACAGAGGGTAGAGCCAACCCCAAGGGAATTCCTTGTTTATATGTTGCCTCAGACAGAGAAACTGCTATGTCTGAGATACGCCCTTGGCTAGGCTCAACTGTTTCAGTTGCTAAGTTTTCAAATAAAAATGAGCTTAGACTAATCGACTTTTCAAAACATTCTAATGTTACTTTACCGTTTTTCTTTGCAGAGCCTGACGATGCTAAGAAAATAGAAGCTGTTTGGAAGCATATTGATAAAGCCTTCTCTGAACCTGTAACTAATAGTGACCAAAAATCAGACTATGCTCCTACACAAATTATTGCTGAGTTAATAAAATCGTTAGGTTATGATGGAATCGCATTTAAAAGCTCTTTAAGCGAAGGGATTAATCTTGCTTTATTCGATTTGGATTGTGTCGACTTTATAAGCTCCAATCTATTTAAAGTTAATGGGATTAATTTTTCATTTGTAAACCATGATGATGAACGTTACATGTAACAAACAAAAACTTACGTTAAACTCAGGATTGCTCCAGAGCCTGCCATTACTGATCTGCTATCTTTATAAAGCAAGAACTATTGATGTTTAGATACCCTCTTTCAATTGAAAAGTTCAATTCCTTTTTTAAAAGGTTTGCCATCGAGTGCAAGTCACACCCCCAAAAAAAAGATATTAATTACAGAGCGTGTTTCACTGTTCATTCTGGGGACAATGAAATTATCGAGAGTCGAAATACCTCATTAAGTGTATTTTGCAATATTCATCAAATACACTTTAAATCCAAACCCCGGTACTTAGTAAACCGCTCTTTAAAGTCTCAACAAATCACATGCCCTCTTTGTGATAATGGACAAAGCTTCACACTGGAGCAATTACAAAAACTTATCTTTGACAGTAAGACATTCCAGTTTAAATTGTGCGATAAATATCTAGCGAAGGTAGAGAACCAAAGCAACTTAATATTGCTTAGCAAAGATAAAATTGACCTAATATGCACCAAAAGCCTTGGCTCAGGCGTGAAATGCGGGAAAAAAGTTTCACATAAACTGAGTAATATTAAGCATGCCCTTCTAAAGAGTAGTACACACATTACTTGCCAGGGCCGCTGCGATTCAAAGTTAAAAGGTAAGTCTTCTCGACTAAGTATCATTGAATTAAAAGAACGGTTAATGTTGGCCAAGGGTTCGGAATATAGCCTACATTCATACAAAGGGGTTGGAGGCTACGCAATATTTAAGCACAAATGCGGTTTATTAATTAACAAGAAAATTCACCCCTTTTTAAATAAGGATAAAGTAACCCCTAGAAGCAATAAGGGGTTCTAGGGATTTTCCCCTCTAAAAAGACATAATCCTCTGTAGACCACACCAATAAATGGCTGCGGAGGTGGGTTACTACTTATAAGTGTGGCAAATTAGGTAAATATCGTACATTTAATACGGAACAGCCCTGATAT